>DAOSUS010000018.1 GCA_035378955.1 Candidatus Hydrogenedens sp.
GAGGTAGTGCCGGATGTTAAGGCGGAGACTTTATTGAAGGAGATAGAGAAGAAGGTAAGGAGAGGGAGTATTATTTATACGGATCCATATAAAGCGTATGATACTTTAGTAATGCATCGGGACTATTTTAAGCACTTACGGATAGATAAGGGACAGCGGTTTTCCAATGGTCGGGTGTATATAAATGGAATAGAAGGTTTTTGGAGTTATGCGAAGGAGCGCTTGATGAAGTTTCATGGGGTAAGTGTTCGATATTTTGAGTATTACCTGAAAGAGTTAGAATTTCGGTATAATCATCGGAGTGAAGATTTATATACATTAATTTTAACCTCCATCCTATTAGTGGATTCAAATAGATAATCACCAAAGATTTTCTCTTTTTCATACTTTTCTATCCACCCAAAAAAGGTATAAAATTCTCTACCCTATTACAAAATAAAATTCCCCCTATTCTAAGATCTCAGTTTAATAATTAATAAGTTTCATTAGATTTTGGCTCAGTTTCGTAAGATTGGTTAATCTCTATTTCACCATAGAGATCTTATTTATTTCCCTCCAATCCCTCCAATTCGGAAATATAATCCAACTTTTTCTTTTCATTATTTTCAATAGAGAGATCTACTTCCCTTCATTCCTTTTGGGATTTCAGGATCAATAAAATAAGTTTTGCCTACAATTTTTATTTAAGTAGATGTCGGAAAAATAGGGGTTATTAATCTTTTTCCACGAAACTAAATAAACTACATTCGGAATCAATCCTTTTTTGAGCAATGTTAAAGTAATTTTCATCAATTTCAATTCCTATAAAATTTCTATTAAAGCGTTTAGCAATAACACCCGTTGTACCAGAACCCATAAATGGATCAAGAATAGTATCTCCTTCTTTACTTCCAATTAAGATTATTCTTTCTAATAATTTTTCTGATTTCTCAGTAGGGTGAGGTGTTTTATGTCTTTCTGCAGGTATTTCCCACAAGTTTCGCATTTGTTTTCCATTACTAAATTTTACTGCCATTTCATAATTAAAATAGTATCTCTTTGATTTGCTAGCAACCCATATCAATTCAGTAGATGGTACAAAACGGTTTTTTTGCATTAACGGTGGTGCATTAGGTTTAAACCAGATAATATCATTTATTATCCAAAGATTTAATTGCTTCAAAACTACACCAATAGATGGATGGTTGTGCAAAGTCCCCGAAATCCATATTGTTCCATCATCTTTTAAAACTCTTATACATTCTTTAATCCATTTTCTATTAAATTTATGGATATCTTCTATTTTATCCCATGTACCTTTATCGCATTTAGCTATTCTCCCGCTCTTGCAAGTCAGATGATTTTCTCCTGATAGATTATAAGGAGGATCTGCAAAGATTAAATTTACACTCTTTGCTTCCAGTTGCTTGAGTATTTCAAATGCATCTCCCTTTAATAAACTAATATCAGACATTTTTAATCACCTCTTTTCCATATATTCTATCGTAAGCAATTTTATAATATTTTTCATTTATTTCTATACCAATCCACTTTCTTTTAAATTTAGAGGCAACATATCCTGTTGTTCCAGTCCCAAAAAATGGATCAAGAACTATATCACCTTCATCTGATGAAGCTAATATAATTAATTCAAGCAACTTTTCAGGTTTTTGAGTAGGATGTATTGCCCTATTATTTGTTCCTTTTATTCTTTCTTTTCCTTGAACAATGGGTAATTCAATAAAATCTACAAAATCTCTTAACTGTTTTGATTTTCCATCTTTTGTTTTATAAGGATTAAACTCTTTAACTTTCTCATAATTGAATTTCCAATTACTAGCTTTAACAAACCAACAAACATATTCAGTAGAATGAGTAAATGTTCTTTTTGTTATATTGGGCATAGCATTTGACTTATACCAGGTTATTATGTTGTTTAATTTGAACCCAATTTTTTTTGCTATAAATATTACTTCTGCTATGTTATGATAATTACAAGAAACATATAAACTACCAGTAGATTTTAAAATATTATAAACTTTGCTAATCCAATTCTCAGTAAAAACAAGATAATCTTCATAGTTCCATGTATCCCAATCTTCATTCATTTTATAAAATGGACCGCCTGTTTTGTTATTGACTAAAGTTAATCTCTGTCCTGATAAATTATAAGGAGGATCCGCATATACTAAATTTATACTATCTTTGGGAATTATATTCTCCATTATTTGTATACAGTCACCTAAATATATATGGTTAACTTTCATATAATTTTATCACCTCATTCTGCCATCGTATTATACCTTCATTTATAAAATTAGCCCAATTAGAAAAACTAGACAAATTTTTTGTTTCGTTAATTATCATAGAATATAACTTGTATAAATCTTTATGTGAAAATCTTTTATCTTGTTTTACAAGATTTAACAATGTTTCTAAGAGAACTGCAAATTGCTCTGTTGTCATTGGTACTATTTTTTGTGGTAATCCATTATATTCATATTTTACAGCGATCCAGAATTGAGAATATGTATCAGTATGAATTTGTGGTGTAATAAAAATACAAAATATATCATTACTTTGATGTTGAACTTCGAAATCTCTTAAATGTCTCATTATTGGTTGCCCTTCTTGCACCCATTGTAATTTTGATGTATTTAATGTTACTTTACAAATTGCTTGGAATGTTGTATAGTAACATTCTATGTCTGGTTTGTTTCCAGGAGAGTGGGAAACAGGTTCTCCATCGTCATCTACTGGGTAGTTTGGCTTAATTGCAATCTCGTCGTTGATTATTTTTAATGTCTCTGTTATTAATTTCTCAAATTGTTCGGGTTCATACTTCTTTAACTTTTTAGAATCTCTCAAGGTTACTATTATTTCTTTAATTCTGTTTACGTCGCCCAATAATTTTATCTTCCTTAATCGTTCCTTTAACTCCAGATTAAAAGCCCTTAAACAAGAAATATGATTTTCCAGTTGATTTTTATTTAATATTTGAACATCTGTAAGCAAAACTTTTCGTTCGTTTTGAGTAATCTGTAAATTTTCTTTCTTTATCATTCCCATAATCATATCTGTAAGTGACTTAGCTATTTTTTCTAAATTCTTTTTCTTTTCCCATGGCAAGGTCGGCTTTGTAATATCAGATAGATGACTCAAGTAATCCGCTAAAGATTTGAATTTAAAAGCTTCTCCATTATACATCTCTAAAAGTTGTTCTATTTCAACTTTTCTTGAAGGTTCTATATCGATATTCCAATAATATCCTAAAGGATCCATCGAAACCTTAAAATATCTTGTAAGTCTAAAATATCTCATTATGTTATCCCCATAATCAAACAGATTATTTATCTTTTTGTCTGGCATCTTTTTTGTTTCATAAAATTTCTTTGCGAAATTTAGAATATATCTATCTTTATCTTTTTTATTTTTCTTTTCTCTGTATTCCAAAATTTTTTCGACATATTCATCTACTTGTTCGAAATTTATTAGAGTTGGGACAAAAATACTAAACTCAGTTTTATTTAAGCCTCCCTTTGTAGATCTTCTATTGAGTTTGTCAATCAGATGTATCACTGAAACAAATGGCATTATGTTAAAACCTTCTTTTTCTGAAAAATCTTCACTCCAGGGGTTTGGGAATTGTAGTTTAAGTAAACTCTTGAAGAATATATAACCTATATCATAATTTCCTTCTAAGAACTTATTTCCCAATTCAGTAATTATTATTGGACCAAAACCTTCTCTTGCTATTGAAAAGCCAAGTTTATTTAATGGATTTACAGATTGTCTTCCCCTCATAGGTGGATCTTCGTATTTTTGAGAATAAAAAATTTCTTCCGCTTCTTTATATGAAATTTTTGTCTCTGCTTCTTCGTAATACTTTCTAAATTTTTGGGGAACATAAAGAGGCTTGTATAATCGATTTTGTATTAATAAAACTTGATATTTTACTTGGTTATCTTTATTAAAATATTGTCCTTCTATATTTTTTAACACTCTTAAAAAATCCCGTAATCTTTCAGGGTTTCTTACTGTTGTCGAGATTGACCAAGGTTTTTTCATACTATTTCTCCTATAACATAATTAGAAGCATTTAAAAGATTATATCTTCAACCGAGTATAGATTGGAAAATTATCCTTCTTCCTTCATAGAATCCCAAGATATAAGATAGATAAATACCCATTTTACGATGTTAGGATTAGAATTGAGTATCTTTATCTTATAATAAATATAAGCAAACTGTTAAACGACAGTTTCTTAATTCAATTTTATCTGGCAGATCAAAGATGCACAGCAATTCTCTTTTGGCAACTTATAAAATGTTTATTAGCCGATGTTTATATGTGGTAATATAGGTAAAGAAAGTTTTTGGATAATGGGGTTTTCTGGGTTGTAGCGGGGGATGATGATTTCTTGTTCTTTGCCAATCATTTGTCGGGCTATAAATAAGGCGGAGGGTGGATGTTTGTAACTTAATTCACGAAGGTAAGCCCACCAGTCTTTCTGATTGAGTTTTCGCCCTAAAAGTTGCTCTGAAATCGCAAGGTATTTTTCTGTATTCAATCCTTCATCCCATTCATCTTCCCATATTTGTCCATCGGCTATATGTTCTATGCGTGTTTTTATCTCGTGGTATAATTCTTCCATGAGAGGTATTACTTGTTTTATGCGTTGGATAAACTTTTCCCATTCTGGGTCTGTTTGGCGAATGAGTTCCACAAGGAAAGGGATTTGTATTTCCAGTGGTTTTACTGTAATTTTGCCTGCATGTTCCGGTAGCAGGAATAAGTAATTAAATCCTATTTTCAGGAAACTTTCCAGAGGCAAATTCCCGATGCATTCATTCCATTTGTTTTTGTATTCGGCATGTAGTATGAGTGCCTGGTCGTGATACCGAGGGACAGCCGGCAAGGGTTCGGGAAAGGCACTGTAATCGTATTCCAGAGCGGAAGCAATACGATAGGAACGGACTGCCAGTGGGATATTTTTCTTTGCCAGTTCTTTTTCGCCCTGTTCGAAAAATAAATCCTGCATGCGATGTCGAATTCGCAATAGTTCGTAGGCTTGTGATGCAGAAGTAAATTTTTCATGACAGACCGCGTTATCCGCTAATTCTAATAACAAATCTGAGGGTAATTGTGCGGGTCCTTTTTTATGCAGTTCTTTTTGAACATGCTCGCGAATATCTTTACGAGAGACTAATTCCAGAGCCTTTTTAAATAATGGGTTTTGTTCTTCCTCTTCTGTGGGTAATAGATAGGAGTATTTAATGGATTCTATATCTTCTGTAGAATCTTCGCGAAGTGGTGAATAAGGCAGGAATAAGAAACGGAAATTTACAATATCTCCATCGGTGATTGCTTTAGCTAAGGCTAAATCAATAATTTCTTGTTCAACAACTTTTTCTGAGGGGAGGTTTTTAGAAGCCATAACTATATTTTACCTCCTTGTAAGATTTTTTCTGCGGTTTGTGTTCGTTCGGACCAATCAATATTGGGTTTGGTCACATCATAATAAGGGAGTCGTTCATGAATTTGTGAATAAAGTTTTTGACGATAATGTCGTAGGACTCTGCTGGCATGTCGCTCATGGTGGGCATCCCAATTGCTGGTTTCAACGCATTCTTTATCGCGACCTGCCTCCAGAACTAATTCCTCCATGTATTTTGTCAGGAAATCGCGTAGAATGCGGTCATATTCACGGCGGAGTTGGTCTGCCTCTGGTGAGGAAGGGTCTTTTTCTCCTTTCTCACTCCATTGCTTTTCAAGTTGAATTACCTTCTTCCGATGTTCTACATACGCATTTCGTCGTTCTTCATCTCGGAGAATATAGAAAGCCGCATTTAATTTTGCCATAGTTAGTAAATACTGGTCTAATCGGTCGGGAGTAACCTCCGTGCTATGAATTTCTAAAATTAAATCCTTCATCATCTTTTTGTAGTTTTTACGCACATCTCCCGTTTTACATTCTTCATCCAGTCCTAGGACTGAAAAATAATTTATATAGACATCTTCATCCATGGTCCATCCTTATCCAATTCATCTTATTGATGATTTGTTGTTTTGCGGCCGTTGTTTTCCTTGTTAGATTTATATAGTTTATAGTATATACTATCAATCAGGGCGGTGAAAGATGCCGTGATGATATTTTCCGAAACACCGACAGTGCCCCATTGTTGTTTTTCATCACTGGATTCGATTAACACACGGGTTTTTGATTTTGTAGCCTTTTGACCGTTGAGTATGCGCACCTTGTAATCTTCGAGATGCACATTTTTAAGTTCAGGGAAGTAAGGTTCTAATGCTTTACGAATAGCATTGTTTAAGGCATCTACAGGACCATCTCCATTAGCAACTGTATGTGCCACGGAATTATCCGGGAGTTGGATTTTTACTGTGGCTTCTGACTCAGCATGTCGGTCCATGGCCCATTGATTCACCCGTGTATGAAAGCTTAACACCTCAAAGGAAGGCTGATACAATCCCATCGCCTTTAATAATTCCAATTCAAAGGAAGCATCAGCCCCTTCAAATTCGTATCCTTCTGTTTCTAATGCCTTAATGCGTTGTAGCAATTTACGAAGCTGAGGGCTATCCTTATCAAGATGAATTCCCAATTCCTGGGCTTTTTGAATAAGGTTTGCCCGACCGGAAAGTTCGCTCACGGCAATATGGGTCAGATTCCCTATCCATTCAGGATTAATATGTTCATAACTGGATTTCGTTTTTCGAACAGCGTCTGCATGCATTCCCGCTTTATGGGTAAAGGCATCTCTACCGACATAAGGGTCTGAATCTTTAGGTGTAACATTGGCAAGTTCGGCTATGAAATGTGAGGTATAGGTCAATTTTTTCATCTGCTCTTCGTTAATCACATCAAATCCCATCTTAAATTGCAGATTAGGGATTAATGTGCAAAGATTAGCGTTCCCTGTTCTTTCTCCATAACCATTAATGGTCCCCTGAACATGTCTTGCTCCTGCATAGACCGCTGCAAGACTATTGGCAACAGCACAGCCGGTATCATTGTGGGTATGAATTCCTATAGGTGTATCGGGAAATTTTTCCACGACCTTTCGGGTAATTATTTCTACCTGTTGGGGTAGATGTCCACCGTTGGTATCGCATAGAACTAATAAATCGGCGCCATTATCTATAGCCACCTGCAATGTTTGTATTGCATATTCAGGATTTAAATCGTATCCATCAAAGAAATGTTCCGCATCAAGAAAGACTTTTCTACCGTGCTTTTTAAGATAAGAAACAGATTCCTCGATAAGTTTTAGATTTTCTTCTAAAGAAACGCCTAAAACTTCTGTCGCATGAAGGGCAGAGGTTTTAGTAAAGATAGTTGTAATTTCTGTTTCTGCCCGAAGCAATGCGTTGATGTTGGGGTCTTCTGAAATATGCGATTTAGGATGTCGGGTACTTCCGAAAGCCACTATTTTTGTATGTTTTAAATTTAAACTTTTTGCTTTATTAAAAATCTGTTCCGCTTTCGGATTGGAAGCCGGTTGACCTGCCTCAATGTAATGCACGCCTAAATCATCTAATGCGAGGATGACACGAATCTGGTCATCCGTAGAAAATTTTATACCGGGTCCCTGAGCACCATCCCGTAAAGTTGTATCATAGATTTCAACTTTTTCTTTTTGTGTGGGACTGTTCATGTTTCATCTCCAATAAATTAAAGTTTATATATTATATATGAAATAGATAAGGTAAGGATTCTTTGTTCCGGGGAGTAAAATAAATTAGCTTCCTATGTAGAAGGGTTCCCCCATAAGAAAATGGCGAATGAGTTCATGAGCCTCCGGATAATAGATACCCGTTTTTTTTGCAGATGATTCATGGTATTCCGTAATACCAGAAACTTCAATATCGGCACCACACATCGCAAACGGGACTGCACCCTGAGCATGGGTTCGTGTGGAAAGAGCGGTAACATGGTCCGGGGCAACAAATAAACGGATACTTTCGTTAGACTGTTTAATAAACTCTAAAGCAGGACGAACAATTTTCTCATCGAAATCTTCAATGGCTTTGATTTTCAATTTTAAATCGCCTTGATGAGCCGATTCATCCGGTGCTTCTACATGCACAAGAGCGAAATCTACACGAGTCAGGGCAGATAAAGCTGTTTCGATTTTCCCTTGATAATTTGTATCAATCCAGCCTGTTGCTCCCGGCACATCAATAGACTCCAATCCTGCGGAAATGCCAATCCCTTTTACAAGGTCAACTGCAGAGATAACCACACCATTAAGATTAAATTTTTCCTGATAGGATTGTATTTGAGGTGTTCTTCCCTGCCCCCATAGCCAGAACGAATTGGGTTCAGGTTTTCCTTGTTTAACTCGTTCCTTAGCAACGGTATGTTGGGGAAGCAGTTTTTGTGAGGACAACATTATAGAGCGGATTAACTTTTCTGCGGCACCGCAAGGCATGTAATTTTCCCATGCTTGACCTGTAATATCATGAGGAGGGGTGCAGTTTGTTTGTTCTAAATCTTCCACCGAATAAGTGCTGTTTGCATTTATCACTGCCAGATGACGATAACTAACGCCCGGATAGAAACGAACAGGATACTCTTTCTCTAATTCTTTACCAATATCCTTTATTAATAAAGAAGCATCCTCTGTTGGGATATGCCCTGAGGTGAAGTCATGCATTTTCCCGTCCTGTAAAGAGACGATATTGCAACGGAAGGCGACCTGCGAGGATGTAAGTCGAATTCCCTGTCGTGCGGCTTCCAGCGGTGCACGACCTGTAAAGCAGGTTCGAGGATTAAATCCGAAAAGTGAAAGATTTCCTATATCGCTACCCGGAGGCATTCCTTCTGGAATGGGACAAAAAAGCCCAACGATACCCCGTTGAGCAACTTCATCCATTGCTGGGGTTTTAGCAACCTCTAATGGCGTCTTTCCGTCCAGTTCCGGAATAGGAAAATCCGCCATTCCATCTCCTACAAGAATGAGATATTTCAAATACACTTCCTTTTTAAAACATGAATTCAATAAAGAATATAAAATTACAAAAAATCAAAATATTTTGTGTAATATTTTAACTCTTATTATATAAATGTTTCAATGTAATAAATTATTTCCAGCAATGATAAATATGTTCATATACCATAATTTAATCTAACTTTATGAAAAATTGTATTTTAAGAAAAGGATTGCCTGTATGAAAAAAAAAGGAAATAATGACTTTTAAACAAGTGGCTGAATACATACAGATAGAAAAATACACTGTCTATGAACTTGCCTGCATAGAGATTATCCCTTCCTTAAAATTGTAGATCAGTGGCTAATGTTATTCTCCTACTAAAATTACTTCCTCTAACTCATTTATGCTTAATGCGTATTTGTAGTCTTTCCTTTTTATTTGATGGATGGTCTTTTTGTATTTTTTAAGTATATTTACAAGTTCATCTATAGAAGGAATACCATCCGAACGATATGAAACAACAAGAATACTACCTTGAAATTTTTTAAATAGCCTGTCAAAAGCAGAGTATATTTTATTTTTGTCAATCCATACAGATGGTTTTGCTTTCAACTTCCGATTTTTAGTTCTGTAATCGATTAGATTAGCCCACTTGTCATAATTAACAAGCCCCTCAAGGAAATGATAATAGTTAAGATAATCTACTCCAGTTCCTTTTTTTGAAATATAAGGTGTATCTATGTAAACAAGATCAAATTCTTCCTCAATATCAAAAACATCAAGATTTAACGCTTTATTCTCTTGACCATTGCAGAAAACTGCGTTATTAGCTTCATCAACAAATTTTCTAAAATGTTTATCAAAAGAAGTATCCCAAGTTACTTTATTCCCAAAATCTCTTTTTACATCGGCAAATCTTAAATATAGGTTCTTTCTATGGAATAGGTTGAAGGGTCGTTTGATAAGAGATGCTTGAAATAGTGCAAAAAAAGCCATTGCTTGTTTATATTTATCATTCAGTAATTTAATGTTCGTTACTATTATATCAATCCATCTATTTTCATCATCAGTGTAATAGATATCTTTAAATGTGTCAGCAATAAAAGTGGGATAGGAAATCCCATTATGTCTTGTAAGAAGAAAACTAACATCTTCATCTGTCAGTGTTACTTCTTTGTTTTCTATCAAAGCAAGCCCTATATAGTAGTTAAATTTTAGTATGTCGTTATATGTTACTTTCTTACCTTTCTCCTTCAACATATAAGCAACACTTCCAGTCCCTCCAAAAGCGTCAAGAGCAGTGTGAAATTTCAACTCTCTTATTTCTTCCCATATCCAATCTACTATTTTGAGTTTACTCCCTTGAAATCGTGTTGAAGGAAATGCTGGAGGATTTTCAAATAAAGTCAATTGTTTTTTAACAAATTGTGACATTTATTTCATCCTCATTTTTTGATTTTTTTGTATTGCATATATTGTTTCAGATTTCTATAAGGTGCATCTTTAAGTTCTGCCGCTTTTGCCATATCTTTAGTAAGATAAAACATCCAATAGTCATCAAAAATATCTTCTCCAAGTTTAGCAAACGGACCGTTCCCATTTATTAGTTCATCTATCTTTACTACAGAACCGATATTTTTTGTATTCCCACTTCCTGCCCTATCGGTGGCAATTTTATATTTTTCTTGAACAAAAAAGACAAAATCTTTTACTACAGATGTAATAATTTGAAGATCTTTAAGGCGATATACTTTTCTTTCATCAAAGTGTTTATCAGCTCTCGAATAGATAATACCTAATACAAAATGACCTATATATTCATCATACGGGAATGTTATATTTTTCTTGCTTTTTCTATCTCTAAAATATCCTGTGAATGCACCTAAAGTCATTCCATTTACTTCTTTTATATTTTTTCTATATGTGCTTTTCAAATCTACGGCAAATTTGTTATCCATTTTATCAATGAATGTTATATCAGGATAAAAATTTTGTTCTTTACATAATACCATTTTATACTTATTTTTCGCCGCAAATTGACATATTTTAGGAAATAAAAGTAGTTCCATAATTTTCGATACCACTTTCGTGTCAACTGAAATTGTATAGATATTTTTTGTAATATCTATAAATCCTTTTACAACCCAATTACCATCTTTTGTTGAAACGGCAGAATTAAATTGATCAACATATTCCAAAAGCTGAGTTCTAAATTTCTCTTTTAGTTTTTGTTTTTCTTCTGAGTTCACCACTTTTCCTTCTATTCTGTCTTTTATTAGAGGATGGAGGTTAAAATTAGTGTATATAAATCTTCATTATGTTGATTATATCGAAATTCTAACTTTTTCAGGTAATATTCAAAATAGCGAAAACCTACTCCATGAATCTTTATTATCCGCTCCTTCGCATAACTCCAAAAACCTCCGATACCTTTAATATACACTCGACCATTCGCAAATCGCTGACTTTTATCTATCTGTAAATGCTTAAAATAGTCCCGAAGCATTACCAGTGCATTATACGCTTTATACTGATTTGTATAAATAATACCACCCATCCTTACCTTTTTTCTGTTTCCTTTAACAGGGTATCTGCTTTAACATTTGTCACTACTTCCAACTTCACACTCCCCTTTCGCTTGATTATACCAAGTAACGGAAGGAAATATTTATCTTCTCCAGAATACTATCTTTTCTTATACTCGATTTTTTTTAAATTTGTAGCACTTCAGAAAGTTTTTTTAACCCTTCCTATGGAATTCCTTTCAGAATAAGGACAAGATTGAAAAGGTCTTAAAACACTTTTATTCGTATTAATTCTTCGAGTTTCACTTCCGAAGAAATAATTTTCATAGGTTTTCTTAACTTCATTTTAATACTCCTCTTGATTTAATTCTATATCAAGTGGAATATTTTCACAATCACTTTGTTTTATTATTATGAAAGGAATTTGTTATGGAGAATAATCAGAAAGAAGATAGGGAACTGAGTAGAGAGGCTTATTATGTGTTGCGGTGTCATGGGACAGAGCCAGCGTTTAGTGGAAAGTACTGGAATCATAAGGAAAAAGGGGTTTATGTTTGTGCTGGATGTGGACAAAAACTTTTCTCCTCTGAGCATAAATTTGATTCGGGAACGGGCTGGCCAAGTTATTGGTCTCCAATAATGGGAGGGGTTATTGAAGAGAGTATAGATACAAGTCATGGAATGATACGAACAGAGGTCCACTGTTCGAATTGTAAAGGGCATTTGGGGCATGTTTTTCCTGATGGACCTCCACCAACACGACTTCGTTATTGTATCAATTCGGCAAGTTTGGAGTTTATTCCTGAATGATGGTTGTCTTAACAGGTCTGACTTATTTCAGTTGTTTCCTTGCTTTTTGGAGGGCTTTTCTGACGCATGCAGGACTGGTTCCCCCGGGAGAATTGCGTCGTTTTACAATAGTTGTAGGTTGCAGGATTGTATAAACATCCTGTTCGAACAAGGATGAGAAAGATTTGTATTCATCCATAGTTAATTCACGGAGGGGCTTTTTATTTTTAATGGCGTAGAGAACAATTTTACCAATAATAGAATGTGCATCACGGAAACTAATGCCCCTTTCCACCAGATAATCAGCAAGGTCTGTGGCTTCCATATAACCTAAGTCAAGGGCTTTTTGAATATTTTCTATGTTTACCTTAATAGATTTGACCATCTTTGTGCATACGATTAAAGAATTCTCTACTGTGTCGGCGGTATCAAAAACCGCTTCTTTGTCTTCCTGCATATCACGGTTGTAGGTAAGCGGTAAACTTTTCATTAATGTCAACAAGGCAAATAAATGACCGTAAACTCGGCCGGATTTTCCGCGTACCAACTCAGCCACATCTGGATTTTTCTTCTGAGGCATAATACTGGAACCTGTTGTGAAGGCATCGCCAATTTCGATAAAGCCGAATAGAGGTGAGGACCAGATAATTAGCTCTTCGCACCAACGGGAAAGATGCATCATCAGTAAAGCAGAATAACTGCAAAACTCTATTAAGAAATCACGGTCAGAAACGGCGTCCATGCTATTGGCACATAGTTGTTCAAAACCAAGTTTTTTTGCTACGAATTGAGGGTCTATCGGATGAGGTGTTCCCGCAAGAGCGGCCGCTCCTAAAGGCAATGTATTAACACGAGGACGAAGTTCCCGAAAGCGTTGCTTGTCCCGTTGAAACATTTCAAAATAGGCTAAAATGTGGTGAGATAAGAGAATAGGTTGTGCTGGTTGTAAATGTGTAAAACCGGGAATAATAACATTGGAATGAAATTCTGCAAACTCAATCAAGGCACTTTGAAGTTGAATTATCAAATGAATGATGGTATCAATTTGTGCCCGTGTCCAAAGACGGACATCTGTAACAACCTGGTCGTTTCGACTGCGTGCCGTATGTAATTTTTTACCACAATCGCCAATTTTCTGTATCAGAGCATGTTCGATATTTGTATGCACATCTTCCAGCGATGGGTTCCATACAAATTTCCCCTGCTCTATCTCTTTGAGAATACTTTCTAATCCCTGAACAATTTTCTGAGCATCTTTTGGAGGAATAATATTTTGTTTTCCTAACATTTGGGCATGGGCAATACTTGCCTGAATGTCAAATATTGCCAAACGCGAATCATAATGAACCGAGGCGGAAAATGTTTCTACTATCGGGTCGGTTTTTTCTTCAAATCTACCACCCCATTGTTTACTCATGATATTGTCTCCATTAAGTTTTTTTCCCTTTTCCTAATGTGATGATTGAAAATCCTTTGCTTGACCATAATTCATAGGATAGGATGTTATGTGTATCCAGAACGATTTTGTTTCGCATTAAATTTTTAATTTTTTCAGGCTCGATGTTCTTAAATTCGTCATGAGCAGTAAGGATAACGAGGCAATCGGCATCTTGTAAGGCTTCCTCTTGAGATAACAAGGGAACAGGGGAAAGTTTTACATGCGGGTCGTGAAGAGAGATATTATAGTTTTTCAATTGAAGCAAGCTGTATACATGCAAAGAAGGGCTTTCGCGTATATCATCTACATTTCCTTTATATGCAAGACCCAACAGGGCAATTTTAGGTTTATCAATGCCTTTTACAAGGTTTTCAATTTTCTGAACGACAAATGCGGGCATAGAATCGTTGCGTTCACGAGCCATACGGATTATCTTTGCGTCCTCAGGGAATTTTTCCACAAGGAACCAGGGGTCTACCGATATACAATGTCCCCCTACACCCGGACCGGCACTATGCAGATGCACACGGGGATGTCGGTTGGCTAATTGAGCAACCTCCCAGAAATTGATGCCCAATTGTTCGCATAAAATTGCCGTTTCATTGGCTAACGCTATATTTACATCGCGGTAGGTGTTTTCGATTAGTTTAACCATTTCTGCGGTAGTTGCGTCCGTCAGAAAAATATTCCCTTCTACAAAGGAACTGTATATTTCCTTTGCTACCTCTGCACATCGGGGGGTAATTCCTCCAATGATACGGTCATTATGGATTAACTCATGTAAAATTTTCCCGGGCAGAACGCGTTCTGGACAATGGGCTAAATGTATATCTGTGCCTACTTTCAAACCGGATTCTTCAAGGATAGGTGTTAACAAATCTCGGCATGTTCCCGGGGGTGATGTAGATTCTAAAATAACCAAATTCCCTTTTTTGAGGTAAGGGACGATACTCACTGCGGCAGATTTTACAAATTCCATGCCTGCTTTTTTTTGTTCTGTAATCGGAGTTGGCACAGCAATAATAAACACATCTGCGTGTGCAGGTTCCATTTGAGCCCGAAGTCGACCGGAAGCAATTCCTGCCTGTACCATAGTTTGAAGACCGGGTTCTTCAATATGAATTTCGCCTTTATTTATGGTTTTTACAACCCGTTCCGAAATATCTACACCTACTACCTGATAGCCGCAGGTTGCAAGCATACTGGCAGTAGGTAGCCCAATATAACCCAAACCGAGAATACAAACTGTTTTCATAATTACTCCTTATACGGATAAACTTTTGGTTAAATGTTCTGCAATTCGCTTACCTGCTTTTCCGTCACCATACGGATTTATCTTGTTGGCCATATTTTGATACATTTCTTTATTATCCAGCAATTTCTGGGCAGTTTCCAGAATCCGTTCGTAATGAGGACCCACAAGTAATGCCGTTCCTGCTTGCACGGCTTCCGGTCGTTCTGTAACATCTCGCAAAACCAATACAGGCTTTCCTAATGAAGGGGCTTCTTCCTGAATGCCCCCTGAATCTGTCAGAATTAAATAACATTTTTTAAGTACATGCACAAAAGGAACATATTCCAGCGGGGAAATAAGATGAATCCGTTTTTTTCTCTGTAGGTATTTTCTCACTGACGCCATAACATTGGGATTGGGATGGACAGGGAACAATACTTCTATATCATCGTTTCTATCTATCAAATCCGAAACAGCATGGAATATTTCATCCATAGGTTGCCCAAAACTTTCCCTGCGATGAGCCGTTAAAACAATAAGGCGCCGTTCCTTTCCCAATTGCTCTAACAAATCGTCCTGAAACCGGTAAGGCTTCTCCGCAATATATAGCAGGGCATCTATTCCCGTGTTGCCTGTAACTACAATTTTATGTTCTTCAATATGCTCTGAAAGAAGATTTTGTTTGGCTTGTTTTGTCGGAGCGTAGAGAAAATCGCTCATGGCATCTACAAGGCGACGGTTCATTTCCTCCGGGAACGGGTGGTATTTATCATAGGTTCTCAAACCTGCTTCTACATGTCCTATGGGTATTTGTTGATAATAACCGGCAAGCCCTGCGGATAATGTTGTAGTGGTATCTCCATGCACTAAAATGGCATCAGGTTTCTTTTCCGCAAATAACTCCGATAAGCGTTCCAGAACACGCGAGGTAATCTTAACAAGTGTTTGCCCTGGTGTCATTATATTTAAATCGTAATCTACAGGCAGATTGAAGGAACGAATTACCTGGTCGAGCAACTCTCGATGTTGGGCTGTTAAACAAACGGTAACTTGAACATCCTTTGATACTTCTTGTAAGGCACGAACCACTGGCGCCATCTTTATCGCTTCGGGACGAGTTCCCATAATAACCCAAATATTCATCAGAACAAAACTTTCCTTAATATCAATTAAATAAAGTTAAATGAATACCATAAAAACAAATGTATTATAAATGAATATTCTTTACATATGAAAATAAACAAATGAAATACGATATGGGAAATCAGATGCGAAGTTTTTTGGAGATATAATCTGTATGAAGCACCTATAATACCAAAGATAATTACAAACTTTTTTAATATCAATAATAACTTTTAAAATTCAGAAATCGTTTTAGATATAAAAAAACACTATAATATAAAAAATATTGTTTGGAATAAGCAGGTAATTTTTATAATTGTGAATATTTCATCATTGATAAAAATTATACACACAATCCGATATCTCCAAGCGAAACAATTATACGGTTTTGCTTTTTATCGGACACGAAAGATTTTACCTGTATGTCTATGGTTTCAAAAAAGACATTTGCCTGACCTGCAAATAGATAAGAAACAACTTACAAAGTATGCAAAGTATGCCCAGAATTGGGCTTCTATTGAAGGAAATCTTACTTCAAAAGCAAGGGGTATAGTAACAGGGACATGGGAATATGCCGGGGAAAAAATCCCGTTAGACATTTTATCCGAGGAGAAGAGCAAAAATTTATCTCCGCTGGCAATGTATGGATTGCATAGTTTTGAATTTCTTTGGATACTTTCTTTAGCCCATATTCAATATCCGGATAATCGCTATTCTGTTTTTGCAAAGGAATGTGTTCAGCAATGGATAAAAAAATATCCTCCGGGTGCAGCGATAGCATGGGACCCCTATCCGATATCTTATCGTATTCGTTATTGGATATTAGCGTTACACCTCTGGCAGTGGAACGATAAAGAAATCCTCAATTCTCTGGCTGTTCAAACAAAATACCTTTCCAAATCGCTGGAATATCATTTAAAAGCCAACCACCTTATACAGAACCTCTGCGGCTTGATTGTTAGTTCTGCAACCCTGTATCCATCTGAATTGCCCGATTTGCTACGACAATTAGAAATAGAATTGCAGGAGCAAATTCTTGATGATGGAGGACATTATGAGCGTTCTCCAATGTATCACATCCATGTATTTTTAGATTTACTCATGGTGCTGGCGATATTAAGAGAGCCTCCTGAATTTTTGAAAGAAGCACTTTCTAAAATGGTTGATTTTTTAGAGAAGGTGACGCTATCCGATGGGGATACCCCACTTTTTGGTGATACTGTTCATGGTCATTTACCCTCTTCCGAAAAAGTTCTCCGTGTAGCCGAAAAATATATCCCTACAAAAAAACAGAAAACGCTACATAGCGGAGCTTTGTCGTTTCCTTCGTCCGGGTACTATATCTATAAAAATAATTCTAATCCACGATTTGAAATAGTGATAAGGGCAGGAGCAGCCGGTCCTTCTTTTCAATTAGCCCATGCTCATTGTGACCAACTCAGTTATGAATTTCTTATGAATAACCAGCGGGTCATTGTAGATTCGGGAATGCATGGCTATGGAGGTAGTCCTTTCCGTTCCTTTCAACGCAGCACACGGGCACATAATACTGTATATATAGAAGGAGAAGAGCAGTTAGAATATTGGAGCACCTTTCGTGTGGCACGGAGGGGAAAACTACTATGGGCATTATGGAAACCGTATAACAGAGGACAATTGTTTGGGGGAAAATACCAGTATTTCAATGGGACGATACACTATCGTGCTTTATTTATACTTCCTCAGGAAGGGTTCTTATGCTGGGATTGGGTAAAGACACATCAACAAAAAACACTTCATAATTTGTTACATCTTTATCCTTCTGCAGAAGTAAAAATTAATAATTCCTTTGTTTTCTTGCAGTGTGATAAAATAAAAGTTCTGCTTTATCCTATTCAAAATGAAATGATAGAAATTATTGCAGGAAGTCAGTCTCCTCAACAAGGATGGTATTCGGAATTTTTTGGGACTGCAGACCCAAATCCTGTGATTGTTCTTAAAAAGACTTCTTCAGCAAATGCTTTAACGCAAAGTGGTTATTGGATTTCTTTTTATGATAATGAAACTAAATATCCGAAAGGAACAATTGAACAATGGGTAGAAGAAATCGGGAAAGAAATACTCACCAGACCATAGTAAACGATACAGTTTCTTCTTTTTTGCGTAAAACGGCTGTGTATGTCATTATCCCATTCTGGTTATTAGCCGTAGTCTTGACATTAAGTCCTTTTACGGGAGACCCGGCCGCACCTATAAAATATCTAATCATCAGTGTCTTTGTCATGCTTCTTTCCGCTATTACACTGGGAATGGTATGGTTCGGAAATTTTCAGCCGCAATTGAAAAAATCCCTTGTTTTTATGCTTAGTGGTTTTCTATTGTTTATGTTACTCGCCACATTATTTGCGAGGAATAAAGGTTTTGCTATTAGTGAACTTGCTATATGGCTAATGCTCTGCGGAATAGCTTTTTTTGTCCATATCCTTGTTACCGATGAGAAAGAAATGCGTTGGGTATTGAGTTGGGTTATGATAGCCACGGCTCTTTCCAGTGTCTATGGCTTTTTCCAACTTTGGGGTATTGACCCGTTTCCATGGTCAACAAGAAATGTAGAAGAATATCGGGGACTTCCCTCTTCGTATGCTAATCCTAATTTTGCGGGGCATGCTTTACTTTTTGCTGTGATTACAGGAGTAGGGTTTCTTCTTATTCTGTGGGACGAAATAAAAAAATATCGTGAAGAAGGAACTCAAAAAACTTTTATCTTAATTCTTCTCAAAGTATCTCTGTTTGTTATATGCTTCCTTCTTACCTTTACACATCTTTATCTGACAAGAATGCGAAGTGTCCGTATTGCTCTCATTGTTGCAATTCCATTTTTTATCTTTTATTTATGGATAGGCAAAAAATGGGGTGTAAAATCTATTGTCGTATTAGGAGGTGTTTTTATTACTCTTGCGGTTATAGGCATTATTGTGATATTTGCCTTATTAGCAAAGGGCTACCCTGAAGGTTCTTTACCTCTGGATAATTCCTTAAACCTGCGGGTTAATAGTTATTTTGGTGCCTCGCAAATGATACGAAACAGACCTATTTTAGGGTATGGTCCCGGGAATTATCGATTTGAAAATATTCCTTATTGGACGAGATATGAAAAATTATGGTTTAACATAGCAAAAAAGAGAAACTTTCATGTACATTGCGACCCTCTGGAGGCGATGACGGATTCCGGGATACCTGGCGGGCTTTTCTATTTCGGACTTATTTTTTTAGGTTTTATTGGCGGTTTAACTCTTGTGAAAAGGGACAAGCCTTTCCAGGAACAGGTTTTAAGAATTAGTATTGCTTCTGTTTTTCTTGCATTTGCGATAGATGCCTGTTTTGGTTTTAATATGCATGTGCCTGTTTCCAGTGCCTTTTTCTTTTTATATTTAGGTCTATCTCAGGTAAATATTAGCGATGTAACGCTGAAAGTTAAAAAGATAAAGTGGTTGTATGTCGTTGCTTTTTGTATTTCTATTTTGCTTGTCATATTACAGGCTCGCTATTACTATGCGGATGTTCAGTTACAAAGAGCCCGTGGCGGGATGTATTGGGCTCAGATATTTGCAAATCAACAGAAATTGAACTCTCGTGAGATGACACTTGAAAGAGCCTTAGAAAGCGCAGAGATGGGAACCCGTATTAAATATTTTGATCCCCGTTTCTCGGAAATTACCGCTCGAATTTATATGACGCAGAATAATTTTGAGAAGGCACTCGAATATTTTGATAAAGCGATTTACTACGACTCGTATAATCCCGAATTATGGACCAGCCGTGCCCAGTGCTGTTTGAATTGGGTATATCGCTCACAAATAGAAAGAAAACCCTTGACACAACCCCTTGAAACGATATTAGACGAGGCAGAAAAATCATTGAACAATGCTATCAAATACTGTGATTTATACCCGGATGCTTATGAGGGTATGTCCCGCACTTTGTTTTTCAAAACGGCTTACTTAAAATTACCAGAAGATAAGAAACAGGAACTTATGAAAGAAATTATCCAGTATGGCGAAAAAGCCCTCGAAACAGGTTTGCAAAATAGTCAGTCCTTGCTACAAATTCTTATACAGGCGCATTTGGCAATTAAAGATTATGACGGTTGTGCAAAGGTTGTTCAACGCGCCCTTTCTATTGAGCCGGGAAATATCGAACTCTGGTCAAGATATGCTCAAGTTATGAAACAAAAGGGCTATCCGGATGAGTATTTGTCCTTCCTTGAAAAAAATTATGCAAAGTTCAAAAAAGATGCCAAAACAATGGCTCCGACATTGTCTCAGTTAGCATTGATGATACATCAGGAAATATTAAGAAAAACAAATGACCCCCGTAAGGCGTCCGAAATTATTCTGGAAACCTTAAAACTAAATCCGGAGGATTTAACCACATGGGGAACCGTTGTTCAAACCGTTCCCAAGGAACAACGGTTGGAAAATGTCCGTAATAAGTTAATGTCTTATTTCAAGAATACGCCTAATATTCCTGATTTCATACAAAAAATAAATCAGCCCAAAGAGCAAATTGATTGGTTGGGGATAACGCGTGAGGTCATTGCAAGTATCGAACAGGATGAAAAAAATAAAGTTCCATACAAAACTATTGTTTTGAGATATGTATGGATAGCAGAGGTTGTATTTGATGAAAATGTAGCATTGGAGGGTGAAAACAAGGGTGAGATTTTTGCGAACCTTGCTACTATTTATCAAAAGCTTCGTTTTGAGGACCGTGCTTTATCCTGTTTCCCGTTTGCCAGTAAAGTTACAAGCAAAAGCACGCAATTAAAAGTAATGTATACATGGGCTGAAATTCTTTATAAGAAAAAGAAATATAAAGAGGCAGAAGAAAAGTTACAGCAAGCTTTACAGATTGACCCGAATAATACACAAACCCGAGCTTTGCTTGTGCAAACTCTGGTTCAGCTCAAAAAAATATCGGAAGCAAAATTTGAATATCAGTCTTTAAAGCAGTCGTTACCTGCCAATTCAAATGTGTTGAAAAATTTAGAACAAATCCTGGCTCCATATTTAAAAAACCAATAAGACAGGGATAAATTTATGGATATAAAATACGAAACCAATACAGCAAAACAAATAAATGATATTAATTCAAGTAATTCAAGCCAGCAATCTTCTTTATTTTTCTTACTCAAACCGACCCTGATTTTGTCGGCTATTGTACTGGTGGCAATTCTTATTGTAACTCTCGCTTATCAGATATTCGGGCCTCCTATCCTGCAACGGCTGGAAGATAATGTTGGTGAAAATCTCATGAAACTTGCTCAAGCATTGGAACAAAATAAAAACACAGAAGATGCAAAAAGGATATATGAGTTGGCCACACGCTCGCGGTTCACGGGCGAATTTAATCGAACCTATGTCTTTTATCGTTTAGGTTATCTTTGCTGGGCAGACCAGGAGTTTGAAAAGTCGGCTGAATACTTGAAGCAAGCCGTGCAATCACAGGAATATCCCCAAAAAAATGCATATGAATTATTAGTAGATTCTCTGTTGCGTATTGGAAAACACGAAGAAGCACTTCCGTATACAGAACAATGGCTTCAAAAAGTACAAAAACGAGAAGAACTGGAAAATGCCCATTATTATTTAGGACGAATTTATCAACTTTCAAATGATTTATCTAAAGCAGAGGAAACATGGATAAAAGGGCACAAAATTTTACCAGGTGGCAAATCGTCTTTTGAACTTGCTTTTCTATATAAGAAACAGGGGGATTGTAAAAAAGCAGTTTATTATGCGGAATCAGTATTAAAAGCGGGGCTCTTACCCACACGCGAATCCGCTATTAAAAAACTTATATCCCAATGTGGTGGCTCGGCTAAATAAAATCTGTTGGTAATATTAATTAAGATTGGGACGGTATTCGTGCAGGTTTTTATTTGGCTAATTTTAGTAGGTTTTTGGGGTATTTTTTACTCTTGTCTTTTTTAATGGTAATACGGTCGCCCAGATATTTTTCCTGTGCCTGTTCCACAGGATTGCCTTTTATCTGTCGTGATTGTTGTGCCTGACGGCGTGCGGCCTGTATTTCCCGTGCTTTAACAAGCCGTTCCTGAACCTTGGCATCACTTTCAACCTGGACATGGTCTAAAGCAACAAGCATCGGAAATGCAGGACCACTGCACATAAACTCTGTTACATTTCTCCACACGGCATCTGCTTCAACTCGTTTTGTCAATTCCGTCTTTTCCTGATAATATTTGGGTTGTTGGGGTGGACATGTAAATAATATACCTTTCCAAAAACTATACAAAAACTCTGTGGAACCATTTCGTATTCCCCGTGCCGTTTCAACTGTGCCCAAAATGGGTGTATTCATGTTCCCCTCAACAAATTTCTCTTTTGTCTGATGACCCAAGGCAGCAATTCCTCTCCATATCCATTTATAAGGACGTAAAGCAGGTTCTTCAGGGTTCCCTAAGGGACCTACATACGCAGGTTCAATAGCAGATGCAGATATTGCAAATACCAAACCTACAACGAGCATTAATAAAACAAACCGTGTCATTTTCAGGTTCTCCTAATTCCAAATCATTTTATAAGAAAATTTATTCTCATTATAGTATAATAAACATTATTTTAACATAATATCAATTTATTTTAAAATACTTTACAATATTTTGACAAGTAATAAATATTCAAAAAATTATACTATTGGAGTTTTCTTATGTATCGCCCCGAAGTAAAGATTTTAGATGTAACCATTCGAGATGGTGGTTTAATGAATAATTGGGATTTTCCGAAGAGTATGGTGAAAGAGGTATTTTATGGTTTGGCAGAAGCGGGAGTGGATTATGTGGAGTTGGGATATCGTGCAGATAAGCGCGTCTTTTCCACAGATGAATTTGGTCCATGGCGTTTTTGCAATGAAGAAGACCTGCGTGATGTGGCTTATGAATGTGATACAAAGATAGCAGTAATGTGTGATGTAGGCAGGACGAATTTAGATGATTTTGTGCCAAAATCGGAAAGCATTATTTCTATGGTGCGTGTGGCATGTTATGTTCCTGAAGTAGATGAAGGATTAAAAATCGCTCAATATATGAAAGACCTTGGATATGAGGTGAGTTTAAATCTAATGGCAGTATCCACAGTAGAGGAGGGTCTTATAAATGAGGCTTTGAGGAAAATAGCCCAATCCCGCGTGGATTTGGTTTATATCGTGGATAGTTTTGGCTATTATTATTCGGAGCATATTCGATATTTAACAGAGAAATATATCCATGCTCTTCCGGGCAAAGCGATAGGGATACATACCCACAATAATCGGCAATTGGCTTTTTCCAATTCCGTAGAGGCACTTCTGGCAGGGGCCCAATTTGTAGATTGTAGTTTATATGGCATGGGTAGAGCCGCAGGCAATTGCACAACAGAACTTATACTAAGTTTTATGGATAACCCGAAATATGATTTAAGACCTGTTCTGGATTTGATAGAACGGTATTTTGTCCGACTGAAGGAGGACCTGAAATGGGGTTATGAATTGCCCTATCTTGTTACAGGGGTTTTAAATCAACACCCAAGAACAGCCCTGGCGTATATTAAAGAGCAAGGACAGGGCTCGAAACGCAGTTTGCGGGATTTTTATGAAACCCATATTCGTCAGATAAAATCGAAATAATGATAGATTACAGAAACCAACAATGGATAACTTATTTGAAAAATCCGAACAACCCAAATCCCTTGCCTATATGCCTTTGGCGCGCCGAGTTAGTCCTCGCACCATAGATGAACTAATCGGGCAGGATGCTATATTAGGTCCGGGAAAGGCATTACGGCGAGCTATCGAAACCGATTGTCTTACCTCTTTAATCTTATGGGGACCTCCAGGCACGGGAAAGACAGCCCTGGCACGAATTATTGCCCGACATACACAATCTTTCTTCGAACCTATTAATGCGGTTACTTCAAATGTCCGTGAATTGCGAACGGTATTAGAAAAGGCACGAATGCGTTTGCAACGAGAAAAACGACGCACGATTTTATTTATCGATGAGATACATCGGTTTAATCGTTCACAACAGGACGCTTTGCTTCCCGATGTAGAAATGGGACATGTAATATTGATTGGTGTTACGACCGAAAACCCCTACTTCAGTATCGTTTCTCCATTACTTTCCCGCTCCCAGATTTTCCGTTTTGAATCGCTCAACGAAGAAAGTATCTTTCAGATTTTACAGAAGGCACTTCAACATCCCCAGAATGGTTTTCAGGATTGTGAAATTACCTTTGATGATGAGGCACTGCGGTTTCTTGCTCGATACGGTGAAGGAGATGCAAGACGAGCCTTAAATGCTTTGGAACTTGCCATACTTACAGCAAAGGAAAATAACAAGAAAATCCATATTGATACGGCACTTGTTCAGGATTGCGTTTCTGAAAAACTTCTGCACTATGATAAAACAGGCGATGAACATTATGACATTGCGTCTGCCTTTATAAAAAGTATTCGGGGAAGCCATCCCGATGCTGCTTTATACTGGATGGCTCGCATGTTAGAGGCAGGGGAGCCACCCCGATTTCTTGCACGGCGATTATGTATTGCTGCAGCGGAAGACATAGGTAATGCAGACCCTATGGCTCTGATTGTTGCTGTCTCTGCATGGCAGGCTACCGAATTTATTGGTATGCCCGAGGCGCGGATTATATTAGCACAGGCGGTAACTTATCTTGCATGTGCCCCTAAAAGCAATGCATCATATTTAGCCATTGAAAAGGCAATGGAAATGGTGAAATCGCAAACTACGGTACCGGTTCCTCAAGCACTTCGAGACACGCATTATCGCGGTGCTGAAATGTTAGGTCATGGTGTTGGTTATCAATATCCACATGATGCGGAAGAAGGTTACATCCCTCAGGATTACGGTTTGCAACGAGGCATTTTCTATCAGCCCTTACCACGCGGTATGGAAAAAACATTTTTGGAACGATTAAAACATTGGTTTGAAATAGACCAACAGTTAGAAAAAGAACAGAAAGAACATAATGAGTGATGGCAATCCCAAAAAAACAGCATGGAAACCTTTTTTGTTTGGCTTTTTATTAGGAATTTTTCTTACGATCTTCCTTGCCGTTTTCGGAATTGTTATTGGAGCAAAGACATTAAAGTTCTGGATAGCCAAAAAAGAAATGGTCTCATTAAAAACGCCGAAGATACAATCTCATCAAAATCTGGATTATTCAGCAACGGCAATAAGTATGGAAGGAAAGGAGATTTCTTTCAATGATTTCAGGAACAAGCCTTTGTTCATATTCGTATGGCATCCCGAATGTGTTCATTGTCTTTCAACCTTGATGACGGTTCAGAAACTCTATGATGAGATTAAAGATATGAACATGTCCGTATTGGCACTGACAGAAGGTAAAAAACAAGATATTGAAAAGGTGCAGAAAGAGTTAAATATTTCAATTCCTATTCTGATGGTCAAAAAAGAATTTTTGAGGTCTTTATGTGGCGATAATGTTCCCTGCGGTTTGATTATTAATTCGCAGGGAGGGATTGTTTATTCTCATATAGGAAGTGCTAACTGGGGTGATACGGAAATTATTCAGTATTTTATAAATCTGGCGGAGAATTGAATTGGGACGCGTCTAACTCGTTCAACTGTTCATGCGTGGGGATGGGTTCTTAAATAGACCTCGCGGAGATGTTCAATACTAATATGTGTATAAATCTGTGTCGTGGATAATTGCTCATGTCCCAAAATTTCCTGCACAACACGCAAATCTGCTCCACCGTCTAACATGTGCGTTGCGAAACTATGTCGCAGCGTATGAGGAGAAACATCATCACGATAAGGCAATACCTCTCTTGCATATCTTTCGACAATACGCTGAATACTTCGCGTCGTAAGCGGTCCGCCCCGTGCATTAACAAAAACAATATTATGTGTAGGCTTCCCTAATTCCGACCGAACCAGCAAATATTTCATTAGATATTGTTTCGCATAGGAACCCAAAGGGACAAGCCGTTCCTTTCGGCGTTTTCCAAACACACGGACAAGCCCAGAACTCAAATCTACCGAAGCAATGGTAAGTGTTGCACACTCATTGGCACGCATACCGGTGGAATAGAGAACCTCTAACAAAGCGCGGTCCCTCAAAGAAATGGGGTCTTCACCATCTACCGCATTAAGCAACTTTAATACCTCATCTATGGATAATACGGCGGGTAAGTAACGACGCTGTTTAGGAGTGCGTGTTGTCATGACGGGGTTTGTTTCCAGCAATCCCTGCCTAACAAGAAAACGATATAGGGTTTTTAATGCGGAAAGTTTTCTGGATGCTGTTTTCACAGACCCGCCCGAACTTTGGACATGCGCAAGAAAAGAACGGATGTCGTTTCGTGTTGCTTTCTTTAATGTTTCAAGGTCTGCAATAACGCGTTGCTTGCGTGTTTCTTCGGCATCCGTTGAAAAGGCTTGTGCTTTATTCTGAATATAATCACAGAAATGCTCTAAATCACACTCATACGCCCGAATTGTATGTGCAGAAAGTCCCCTTTCAACCCGTAAATGTTCAAAAAAATATTCCAGCGATGAATCAATCATAATTTGTTTATTTTAACAATGATTGATTATAACCTCAAATTTCTCGGGAATCGTCTTCCGTTTCTTCAATGGCAACCTGATGTTTACAATCCGGATTGGGGCAGACTAAAAGTTTTTTGCCACCGCGTTTCTTTTGTAGAAGTGTCCAGGAATAGCCACATTTCGGACAGGGTGTATTTTTTTGTATTTCACCGTTCAAGATTACCTGACAATCCGGATAGTTTGAACAACCTAAAAAGCGACCGCGCCTGCTCATACGATATTGAAGTTTTCCCCCACATCCTTTTCTGGGACACTCTATGTTCAAATCCATCGGTTTGGTGAACCGACATTTAGGATATTTCTCACAGCCGTAAAATTCCTCGTTATTCTTCGATTTGCGAATAACAAGGTTTGCACCGCATTTGGGACATTTCTCATCTGTTTTTTGAGGTTCTTGCGATACAATTTGTGATAATTCACCATTTTCATCAAAGGCATATATAGATTTGCACTCCGGGTAGCCTGTGCATAGGAGTATGGGTCCGGATTTGGTATAGCGAAGGTTTAACGGTTTCCCACAGTTAAGGCATTTTTTATCCGTCTTGCGGTTTAATACTTTGGGTAAGGATTTAATAGACTTACAATCGGGATAGTTGGGACAGGCAAGGAAAAATCCGAACCTGCCTTCACGCACTTCAAGCACGGTTCCACATTTTTCACAAACAACATCCTTGCCGAAGATTTCACGGACTATATTTCTTTGTGCTTCGGTTAGGTCATTTTGAAATGCGTCATAGAAATTTTTCAGTAAGTTCTGCCATGTTAGTTTTCCATCTTCAATCTCATCCAGTTCTTCTTCCATCTTTGCTGTGAAACTGTAATCTAAAATATCCGGGAATAATTGGACTAACAGACGATTTACTTCCTCTCCTAAAGGTGTTGGTTTTAGTCTCCCTTTTTCACGCACAACATAGCCACGGTCACGAATTGTTTTCATTGTCGGAGCGTATGTGCTGGGTCTGCCGATACCTTTCTCTTCTAAAGCACGAATAAGGCTGGCTTCAGTATATCGGGCGGGTGGTTTTGTAAAATGCTGTTCCCCTAAAAAATCTGTACCCTGCACATCTTCGTTTACCTGAAGTGCGGGTAATCTTTGTTTTCCATTTTCTTCATCACCGTTGGTATCTTCCTGTGTCTCTTCATAGATAGTTGTAAATCCATCGAACACGGGTGTAGTATCTGTGGCACGAAAGACAAATTTTTTCTGGGCACCTTCAACCTCTACGATAAGTTGCTTAAAAATGGCAGGTGTCATTTGTGATGCGAGAAATCGTTGCCAGATAAGTGTATAAAGTTTGCACTGGTCTTCGGATAAATACTTTCTAACTTCTTCCGGGGTTCGTGTGGCAGAGGTAGGTCGTATGGCTTCGTGAGCGTCTTGAGCCCTTTTTTTGGAACGGTAATAATTAGGTTTCTCTGGCAGGTATTTATCACCATATTTTTGCAGGATGAAATCACGCACCTCTGAAATGGCATCCGGTTCAATACGAAGAGAATCCGTTCGCATATAGGTAATTAAACCGACGGCACCTTCTTCGCCCAATTCAACACCTTCATAGAGGTCCTGTGCCAACCGCATGGTATATTCGGGAGCGAAACGAAGTTTGCGAGAGGCTTCTTGCTGAAGGGTGCTGGTGATAAAGGGAGGAAGAGGATTTCGGCGAACATCCTTCTCTTCGATACTATCAACGCGGTAATTCTTTATATCCTTCAGCTGAGAAATAATCGCTTGCGTTTCTGTTTCATTGGCTAACTGAGGTTCCTTACCCTCTATTTTCACAAGTTTGGCAGAAAAGGATTCGCCATTCTGTTTTTCAAAAGTTCCCTGTATTGTCCAGTATTCTTGTGTAATAAAATTACGAATTTCCTCTTCGCGTTCACAGACCAAACGCACAGCAACAGACTGCACTCGTCCAGCACTTAATCCTTTACGGACAGACCATTGCACTAATGGACTGAGTTTATAGCCCACAAGACGGTCTAATATCCGTCGGGCTTGTTGGGCATTTACAAGGTTCATATCAATACTGCGGGGATTTTTTATAGATTCACGAATGGCTTTTTCTGTAATAGCGTTAAAAGTAATCCGTTCCACAGGTTTCTGGGTGGGTCGTAGTATCTCTGCAATATGCCAACCAATGGCTTCCCCTTCACGGTCCGGGTCGGAGGCTATAATAACTTTATCCGTTTTCTCTGCTTCTTTCTTTATCTGTGTGACGACTTTTCGTGATTTCGGAAGTATGGTATATTCCGGTTTAAAATCATTTTTAAGGTCAACTCCCAATCGCTCTTGAGGTAAGTCACGAATATGTCCATAACTGGATATTACATGGTAATTCTTCCCTAAATATTTATTAATCGTTCGTGCTTTCGCAGGAGATTCTACAACAACTAAATATTTACTCATGTTAATACTCCATTATTCTTTTCCATAACTTATAAACGGTATATTTTTTTAAATCTTTCTCTCTGTTATCAAATTCATACATTCATATACGAGCAAGGATTTCATTGGATAGACCAATTAACCCCTATTTTGCAGGAATTGTTCTGCACACAGCCAGCGGAAAATACTAAGAGTAACTAAAAAATTACATAAAAAGAGATTTGTCTCCAAAAGCCACAGACATTATTACTCTTATATTATCAAAACCATAGCGTCCCTCAAGTATTGTGTCTAATATATCTATCAATTTTGCAAAATGTATCCTTGATGGGGCATTCTCTATTTGTTCAAGGAGTAGAATTCTATCAATGGGTGAAAGCATCTGGTAATAATGTAGCCGTTGTAGGGCACAATAAGCATCATCGGTTAGTTTTACCCGGTCATTTTCGGTAAGGTAAAAGGTTGTAGGGACGAATTTGGGTAAATTCCTTGAAGTTTCCTTTTTTGTCCCCTTTCGTTTTTCCCAAACCTGATTTATTGCACTTTCAATATCTGAAAGTTTATATCCCTGACGGCTTAATTTCCGTCGGATAACCGTTTTGGATACCTTTTCCGAACGGCTTTCTTTTATTAAAGACCATATTTTATCTTCAATTTTCTTAATTTCTGAATTCATACTTAAATTTAAAAAAACCTTCAAAGTTATAATCGTTTTTTAGTGATGTTTAAATTATAAATTTATCTATCGTTAAAAATCAATAACAGGGGGATAGGTTGATATGTGAATAATGCTATAATGATTGCCTTGTTGTGTTATGGCATGATGTCATCCATATAACGCGCTTTCTTCTTTTCCATCTCTTCGCGGACAGCGGATTGTTCTTTCGATCTTCTTTTTGCCCTTTTTGACTTGACAGGACCCAGAACAGGGGGACGGAACCAGATGACAAGTAGGATAATGGTTATTACGAAGGCAATTTCTACATAGGCAATCCATTTGGGTATGTATGCCTCTAAATTCCAGAAATCATAAAGGGGAGTTGCCCAATCGGGGACTTCTGCAGGGGTGCCATCTTCTCGGAGAGCCCGCATGCTGGTATTTACCTTGAACCAAACAACTACTATTACGAATACATGGACGATAATATGCATAAGAACGAGGTAAATGGTTGTCTCAAGGGTATAGAAAATTACAGGAAGAGACCATTTTCGTGTAACAATAATAATAGGTATCATAAATGCAAGGACTATAGCGTAGATTTTCCAATTATCCTCAAAATGCCCATAAATAAGATTATAGAATTCTGTAAATGTCATATATCCTGCCTCTAATTCGTTCGATTAATAAAAACTTTTTAGAAGATATATCTATGAGATATTATATTAAAAAAGTAGGGTTATTATAAAACATTAGTATATATATAACACAGAGTAAACTATCTATAAAGAAAACCAAAAATAGGAGAGAAAAAGAAATATCTTAACTTGGTATATGCTACTTTTCCTCTTTATAGAGAGAATTAAATGAGTTAAATTATAACCACGAACGGCATGAATAAACACGGATAAAAACGAATGGAAAATGTCCATCATGCGTTATTTTATTCAATGTGGCTGAAGCATCCCCGCTTCGGGTATTTTTAAGGGAATAAATCTTTCCACTATAAAGAACACAAAGACTTTTAACAGATTTCACGATGTAGGAGCAAAACATGTTTTGCCCTCACTTTCTCTGTGTCCTTTGTGTAATATTTTCTTTGTGTCCTCGGTGGTTAATTCTTTTTACCATAGAAAACACAGAGAACTTACACAAAGTATACAAAGAGGAAAGAACCCGAAGCCGGGAGGCTTCAGCTACAAGTTTCTTGCTCTTATAGTCCTATGAGAGGTATGCCGTGCCCTTACGATTGTGAAGAAAGTATAAATCTGTTATCTATGTTTTATCGGTTATCATTCTATTTTAAGACTTAGCAAAAGAGATAAACATCAAATTTTATCCAATGTTTTTTATTTTGTAAATCTATACAATTTGACTTATAATTCTACCTGTATTTTTTTGAACCACAATTTTTTAAGGGAAAAACCATGATACGGAAAATTATTTTTATTACCATCGGTGCTACATTGATTGTTGGTGTTATCACAGCGGGAGTCTCTTTCTTAATGGACGATTATTATACAGCGACTACATTGTTGGTAATGACACCGGTTCCGTTAAATGCTCGGGATTATATTCCCAGCATTTTAGATGGGAGGGAAGATACTCCTTACCGTGTGAGTTTCCTTACCTTAAATGACATTCCTACTTTCCCTATGCCAGATTATGAACAGATATATAACTCAGATGAAATTGTCGAACAAGTTCTTCTTTATCTTTCGCAAAAAGAGGAATTTAAAGATATAAAGTTAAGTAGAACCAAATTGCGTAAATCAATGTCAATAAAATCGAAAATCTTTTTTCAGGGGACAAACCATATTCAATATCAACGAATAATCCAATTGCAGTTTACCTCTAAAAATCCACAATTGTCGGCGGATGTATGTAACTATTGGGCAGATTTGGGAATGACAAAGATTGAGGCTCTCCGCCAGGACCCTTTAAAAGATGGTATTGCCTATCTTGAAAAAGCACTTGGCGAGAAAAAAACGGAGCTTGAAAATAGTAGAAAGGCGTTAGAGCAAATAGAGGCAGGCTATCATTTGCCCAGTATGGAAATGCGAATTCAGGAACTGGAAAATCAAATTACATCATTTAAAATACAGCAAACAAACTTGAATTTAGAAATCGAGCAATTAGCCAAAGAGATAGAATTAAACGAAAAAGGTCAAACAGATAGGACCCCTGTGCCAGGAACAGAAAATACTTCTCCAGATGTAGAGGAGTATAAAAAAGAACAAATCTTAAAAACGGCTCAAAAAGAAGCCTTGCAGAAACAGATTGCAGATTTAGAACAGGAAATAGCCCATCTTAGGCAAGTTTATGCCGAGAAAAAGACAGAGAAACAGAAATTAGAGGACGAAGAAATACAATTGAAACAGATTGTTGAAAACTTAAACATAACCTATCAAAATGCTTTAGCAAATCTTGAAAAATCTCAAAGTGAATTACGCATAGCGTCCAAAGCATTAACTCCGCGTCAGAAAGCCGGTCCCCCGCGAATGCTTTATATCCTATCGGTTATGGTTCTAACTGCCATTGCCGTTCCGACAATATATATTGGACTTCTTGTAGCGAATTACTATCTTAATAAGTTTGAAAAGGAACTTACACTACCTTCCTGAAACCGAACTAAAAACGGAGTAGATGAAAACTAACCAATGAAATAGGGTTCATGAATAATACCTTGCAAACAAAGAAATCGGGCGTTTTGGAGGGGGCATTTTGGTCGTGGTTAAGCACGGTTATTAATCTTGTAGCCCTGCTGATTGTAGGCAAGCTGTTTGCTATTTCTCTGAATAAGGAGGAAGTGGCGGTTTTCTCCTTGATACTGGTCTGGGCAGACGGATTTGTTCTGTTTTTTGGTTATGGGTTGCAGGTATCTATTCCAAAACTTATCGGTGGTGCTTCCGATGAATTAAAGGGAGATTTGTCCTCCTCCTTACTTACCTTTTCCCTGTTGAATTCTATTGTAATATCCTTGATTACACTTATTATCTGGTGTGTGTTCTATGGAATTACCTCTGTCCAGAATGGTTTTTCGAACTCCTCTCTTATGCTTTCTTACTTATGGATTGTCCCGTTTCTCTTTATTGTTGGTTTGTTAAGGGATATTTTACTGGCGAACCTCTCTGGTTTTCAGGTTTTTGGGAAAAGGGCTATAGGTGTTGCAATTGCGTCCGTATTACAAGTTCTTTTCTCTGTTATTGTTTTGGTCGTTTTGAAGGGTAAAATTGTTTCATTATCCTTTGCCTATATTATAAGTTACCTTTTGACGGTTGTTCTTTTGTGGTGGTCGTTGCCAACGGGGCATTCGTTGCGATTGGATGTAGCACAAATTACAGCCGCGATAAAATTTAGCTGGGTGTTGTGGATAAATACAATTCTTAATTATCTGGTTCAGCGGTTTGATACGGTAGTCCTATTATTTTTAACAGGTAGTCCTGTTCAGGTTGCCGTTTATGAAATGGCAAAAAGGCTATGTCATATCGCTTCGCGTATGCTAAATTCGCTACTCTTGCCCTACCTTCCCCGTATTTCAGAATTGTTTGCCACAAAACAAGAAAGAGATGCGGAATGGTTTTTTATTCAATCGCAAAATGTTATTGCTATATTGAGTTTTCTGGGTATCTTTTTCTTACCTTTTATTCAAAAATACATTATTTTGTTATTATTTTCTAAAGAATATATGGAAATTACTACTATATTGGTCCCTTTATTAGCAGGGATTGTATTTGCCGTATTGTCAGGTATATCTGGGCAAACGCTTATCGCAACAAACCGCCCTTATGTGGTTACTATCACAAATATAGGCACGGTAGGTATCAATTTAGGACTAAATTTTTTGTTGATACCATATATAGGTATGGTAGGGGCGGGATGGGCTTCATTAATAAGTTTCTTTTTTTCGTATTTAATACAAACTGTCTGGGTGAGGAAAACCTGTATTTTATTTGATTGGGGGAAAGTGTTACTTCCTCAGGGTATTTTTTTGTGTTATCTATTCCTTTATGTCTTTTACCCGGGTTCCCTTGCTATCAATTTCGTGTTTATTCTCGTTTTACTTATAATATCCTATTATTTTAAACTTGTTCCCTTTGAGTATTTGTTGGTTCGATTAATAAAAATTGCTGAGATAAAGAAATAGAAAATCAAAAATAAGAAAAGGAAATCTATGGATACGAGGTTATCAATATTACAGACGGCACTCATTTTATTATGTGCTGGTGCTATGGCTCAAGAGAATATAGATCCTTCACGATTTGCAGGGGAAAGATGGTTCGGACTGTATTTGAACAAAGGTAAGGTAGGATTTATGCAACAGGTCTTGTCTTTAGGAGAAGGAGGACGCGTTTACTTTACAGAAGAGGGAACATTCCGTATGAATATGAGCGGAGTAAAACAGGAGATGAAAGTAAGTTCCATGCGAATATACGCACATACAGGCGAACTTATTTCTATTGATTATACATTGACGGATTTATTATCAACGACCGAATTCCATGCTCAGGTGCAAGACAATCAATTGAAATTAATAAAAAAGTTGGCAGGACAAAGCGTAGAGCGATATTTGCCCCTACCTCAGGAGAAGTTAAAGGATACCTTGAAGTTTCAGTTATGGATGTCCCAAAAGCCGAAAGTAGGTGATGAGTTGGTTTCCTTCCTTTTTGAACCGCTTTATGAACAGGAACTTACCTGCATTTCAACGATTGTTGGAACAGAAGAACGGCTGTTTAATGGTGTAACAACAAAGTTATACAAAATCCAGACGAAAGTGAATATTCTCAATCTGGAACAAACTTCGTATGTTACAGAAGAAGGTCTGGTATTGGAAGATATTGCAGGTGAAATTTTTACTATGCGATTGGAACCTAAAGAAATAGCCCAGGATATTAATTATAGTAATGATGTGCTCGTCTCCAACGCTGCAATTGTAGATAAACCTATCAAAAATCCCCGCGAACGCGAACACCTGAAATTAATATTGAACGGACCCCTAAAAGAAAACCATCTCTTTTGTGATGAGCGTCAGCAAATAACCGCGGAAGGAGATAAATTCATCTTTACCGCTACAAAATTAAATGCGGAATCCATACCAAAACTTACATTTCCTGTGCAGGACGAAGAGGTAAAACGCTGGGCAGAGCCCAGTAGTTTTGTGCAAAGTGACCATCCGGAAATGATAAAAACCGCGAAGGAAATTGTCGGAGATACAACAGATGCGTGGGAAGCCGTTCAAAAAATTTGTGTCTGGGTAAAAGAAAATATGAAGACCTCTTATTCCGCACAATTGACCAATGCTCTGGATGTATTAAAACATCGTGAGGGGGATTGCACGGAACATAGTTTGCTTTTTGTGGGTCTGACCCGTGCCTTAGGGATACCTGCACGAGAAGTAGCAGGTTTAATTTATGTAGATTCACCAAAGCCCGGTTTTTATTTTCATCAATGGGCAAAGGTATGGATAGGCAAGTGGATTGATGTTGACCCAACATTCAATCAACCATTGGTAGATGTAACCCACATTAAAATCGGAGAAGGGGATATTATCGAACAAATAAAATTAATACCTCTTGTTGGTAGAATACAAATAACAGTTACGGAAGAATAAAGAACAATCTTTTTGGCTGGCTATCCCAGGAAAATAGAGCAAATGGAATACATAATCACCTATAGGACATAATAACAGATTTATATTTTTGTAGGATGAGTTTTTCTGTAGGGTAGGAACTTAAATTTACGAAGTAGGGAACGCTTCAGCTACGGTAAGGGAATATATTTAAGGTTTTTATAACTATTTTTGTAGGGGTAAGGACAGAAGGAAAACACAGACAAAATGTTTGTGCTACATTAAGGGTTATGATTTTTAATGTGTAGGGGTGATTGGTCAATCGCCCTTACTTTATGTCTGTTGTTTTTTCTGTAAAACTTATATAGGCGGCAGATAGGATAAGTAGAGTTTCGATAATCCAGAAGATAAGAAGAGAATTCCAGGCTCCGCGTGTAAAGCCATAACTATGTAAGCCCACACCTAATAGATTAACCCCCCACCATGAGAAAGAAACAACAACACCTAAAATAATAGAACCTGCTGCTTCACCCAGGCTGTTAATAATTTTCCCTAAATGAGCATGGATTACAATCAAACACCAGAGGACAATCAGTAAAGCCCCATTCTCTTTGGGGTCCCAACCCCAGAAACGCCCCCAACTCTGTAATGCCCAGATGCCACCTAAAACGGTGCCTATGAAAGAGAAAAAGAAACAAAAGCAAATCGTTCCATATATCCCTCGTGAGAGCCGTTTGTAAAAATTTGTATCATCTTTTTTAATTTTTAATAACTTTCCTAAAATCCAGACATGTCCAAAAGCACTGGCTAATAAGCCTGCCCCGTATCCAATAACAATGGTTGTTACATGAATTGTTAGCCAAAAATTGGTATCTAAAACCGCTACAAGACTGGGCATAGTATCTGTGCCTTCTTTCATTTCATAGCGATTGGCTATAAATAGACCCAGTAAACCCAAAAAACTGGCAAGACTTAATGAAATATTATCTTTTGTGAAACGCTCAATAATGAATGCCAATAAAACAGATGTGGCTGTAGAAAACAAAATCGTTTCATAAAGAGTTGTTACAGGGGGTCTTCCACGAATAATACAACGCAAGGTAATAGCAGTAATAAGCAAAAGTAAAGCAAGTGTATTGACAGAAAATACACTAAATTTTAAAAATTTGTTTTCTATAGAAAGCCACCATATTGCAGTTATAATCAAAGCCAAAAAGAATATCCATTGGCTATAGAATAAAAATTTTCCTTTGTAATATAGAACCTCCAGATTTATTCTGGTTCCTTCTCCTCTTTTCCCTGCCATTTGTGTAATATTTTCTACCAATTGTGTCCATAACTTTTTGAATTGTTCTGCATTTCCTTTTTCTTGTTCTAATTTTGTAAAAAGCAGGAAAAGATGAATATCCGGTATATTTTCAATGGAAGGGTCGAAAATTTGAATGGCGGTATCTAAAGGAGAAAGCCATTCTTTCTTTGATGGGTCGTCGGGAGGTATAACGGTAAAATGCTCTGCTTTTTGAACAAGTTGGCTTATTTCTCCTAATAGATTTCGAATTACTAATAAGGCTTCTTTTGTTTCTTCCTCCTTCATAGTTTGGGACAGTTCTTTAAGTTTTTTCTTTATTTGTGGGAATGTTTCAACGATTTCTGCTAAAAAGACCTCTTTTCTGTCAGGGAAGAATTGATCTAATAAGGAATTGGGTGAAATAGGATACTTATACCGTGTGAAATCCAGATAACCTATGATTTCTTCAAAAGCGAGAAGATTATCGGCTAAATTTAAGACCTGCTCCTGGATACGCGTTCGTTGAGTAGGAGGTATCTGGGAGTATTGCTGTGCTTGATTCATTAATTCTTCGCGGGCAGGAAACAATTCGTTATAAGTATATCGGTCTCGTTTCTTTTCATGTCCTTGTAATCCTAAATTTTCCAATACGGATAGGTCATGAACAATAAAAACTGGGTATTGTTTGGCTATTTCAGGGTAAAAAAGGCAATTTAAGAACCATTCTGTTGGGGATAAACTTTTTTCTTCTGGGTTTTTTATAGATGTTTTTCCGCTCAGTCGTAGAAGTAAAAATCGGGCATGAGTACTCAAGGGTTTTATGCGTCCATCGGATTGAATAGGTAATTTCTCTGCTTGTGTTATTATTTCCTTATCCCATTGGGGCATGATTAATTTTGCGGTTTGAGGAACTTCTGATGGTAATTCTGTAGTGTTTAAAGCACCCAATCCGCAAATAATAATGGATGATATTAGAAAGAAAGTCATTAAACTACTTATGCTCCTTTTGAACTTTTCAAAAATCTTATTAATTTTTGGGAAAAATGTAATAACAGACCTATGGAAATGATTATGCATGAATATAAGGGAATCTGTTCTGCAGGGTTTTTTGTTACCGCAAGAACAGAAAAGACAGGTGCAGAAGAGTTGTCATTTTCTGTCCCCCAGGAAGCTTGATACAGTGTAAAACCTTGAAAGCGAAGGGGCTCATTCATTCGTATCACGGTTTTCTGTTCCCAGTTTTCTGTAGAATATACCACTTCACTTGCAAAGAAGCGTGGTTTGTTGGTTCGGGGGTAAAACTCCTTAACAAATTTTTCTAATTTGATAGAGAAAGGTAATTCCATTCTTTGGTGTCTTATTCCCATTGAGTATAAATTATCCTGTATTTCGAAAACCCAGGGCTGTTTTTCTCCACCCCAGAGCATTCCTAAGTGATGTTGTTCCTTGGCAGAAACCTCTACATAGATACCTGCGAGATTTAATTCTTCTTCCCGTTCCGAGGGTGCCGGTTCTAACAGTACTCCCTGAATACCCTGTTCTACACCGGGAATGGTAAATCGGGGTTTAGCATTCTTCATAAAACGCATCAATGTTATTTCGAAGGGAAATTCTTTTGAAAAGAAACTTTTTCGTAAGGCTCCATGTAATTTGGAAAACTGTTCTTGTGGGATAATCCATTCTGTAATGGGTATCCTTTTTTCTTTATCCAATTTCCAGATATAAATTTCCCATTTTCTTGTATCTTCGAAAGTTCTTTTTGTTTCACCTTCAAATAACGAGATTTGACCATAACTTCCCCAAAACTCACCCCAAAATCCACCCAGTATAAGCAAAATAACACCACCATGTGCGATGAGCATCCCTGGCTTTTTAATACTTTTCGGGGCTAATAAAACTCCTCCGATAAATAAATTTAGTAATAAAAGAACCATAAGTAACCCTCCTCCTGGGAGAGGAAGAGGTATATAATTTCCTAACCAGTGCCATACGAAAATAGATTCAAAATACTTCTTTTGTATCTCATAAATTCCATGTTCTGTTTGAGCCAGAGTTCCAAAAAATACAATTGCCATCAGAAAGAATAGTATTACAACCGATAATTTATATGACCCTAAAAAATGGAGAATTTTTTTCATCTTATTACTTCCATAATCACTTTTTAATTTTTTAATGTAAGCGAATTACATAGTTTAATAAAGTTATCCCGCTGGAGAGTGACTTCCTTTTCCGGTCCTGTCATTTTAACAAACAAAGTTTGATTTTCCAAGGGGCAAACAGTCCCTAAAAGACGATAATTCTCATGAGTAATCCCTTGCATATCTTCGTAATTACCTGTAATATCCAAAAGTTTACATTGTTTTCCTAAAAGGGTAATGTCCGATAATTGTTCAATAGCCTGAGCATCTATATCCCTTTTCCCCATCTGATTTGCCCAACGTTTCAGGTTCGCTTCTACTCCCCCTGCTTGCGACATTAATACGCTAATATAACATTCCCATGCTGAATTTTCACCTGCATTAAAAGAAACAATACGCATTGGCTTCGTAGTATCTTCCTGCCAACCTTCCGGTGTTTTCCATTCCAATTCTAATTTTCCAAAACCACCTGCGGGGAGAGATGAAGTGCCCATATCCATTTTATTTCCCGAATTTTCAATCTCCTGTCCTTCTTTTTTAGTTGTAATCTGCTCAGGTGGGGCACCTGATAAAGAGCCTGTATCTGGTTGCCCCGTGTTTTCCGTATCTGAGGGTAGTAATCGTAATCTCTGGGACGCCGGTAATGGAATTACAGGTATTTCCTTCTCTGTGGAAGAAATCTCTCTTTTCTGAATAATTTCCTCTTTTCCTTCATTGGAACAGCCATACAAAAAAACAAGTAAAATTAAAAAGACGCTTAAAAAATTTATGTGATTTCGAAAATTCATATATACCTCTCTTCTGTTGTATATATAAAATACAAATATAATAACGAAAGCATTATTATAAACATTCCTTAATAATTTTATATAATGAAGTAATACGAAATTTTAACATTCTTTTGAATGTTTCTACGAATAGAATATGAAGATTTTAAATGATTGTTTTCATTATTAAGGAAATTTCTGGGAATGTCAGATATATGTTTAGTTTCTGCTCAACCTAACCTCGACATTTTAGGGTTAAAGGGATTGCATTTATTCCTTCGGCAGGAAAGGTTCGATTCTGTCCTTTTATATTTTCCTGTTTTTAAAAAATATTCGGGACGAAATCAACATGAGCATGTAAAAAATTTTTTATTGGAGGAAAAACCCAAAGTAGTTGGTATCAGTTTAACGGCAGAGGATTTTCAGGTTGCATCGGATATAACCCAAATAGTGCGTGAAGTATTACCTGAAACCTATGTTATCTGGGGAGGAATTGAAGCGACTACCGAGCCTGACCGTTGTGCTCAAATAGCAGACTTTGTTTGTGTCGGTGAAGGGGAACTGTCGCTGAAAGCATTTCTTGTATCTGTAAGAAACGGTGCGGATAAAAATGCTTTGAAAAAAATTAATAATCTTGCTTATATAGATGAAGAAGGAGTATTACAAACCAACCCTCTGTCTCCTCTTATTACAAATCTGGATATACTTCCACCTTTGAGGCAGATACCGGAGCGTAGTTATGTAGATACGGGGACAAAAATAGAGCCTGTTCGGGTTGAACATCTTATGCGATACAAAAGGTATCGGGGGCAGGTATATAAGATAATGACTTCACGGGGTTGTCCTTATGGCTGTGCTTATTGTTGTAATCGTTTTTTGCGTAAATTATACGGAACCTGGCCTGTACGACATCGGAGCGTTCAGCATGTTATACAGGAATTAGAATTGGCCATGAAAGAAGGTCCCCCTATTTTTTATGTAGATATTATTGATGACTGTTTTTTTGCATCCGATATGGAATATATCAAAGAGTTTTGCACAAAATACAAAGAGCGTATCGGATTACCATTTATTGCCAGAACAACAGCCCGTGAAGTTTCCCATGAGCGAATGTCTATATTGGTAGATGCGGGTATGACCTGGACAAATATGGGCTTACAAAGTGGTAGTGACCGAACTTGCTTAGAGATATATAAACGTCCTACAAAGTCCGAAACATTCCTAAATGCAGCAAAAATCATTTCTGAATATCCTGTGGGTATTTATTACGATATTATTTTAGACAATCCGTTTGAAACACAAGAAGACCGATTGAATACTGCAATTACATTAGCGAAAACTCCACGACCATTCATGCCTTTATTTTTCTCTTTACGATTTTATCCTGGAACGGAAATACGGAAAAGAGCCATTGAAGAAGGAATCTTAAAAGACAACCCGGTATTATATGAAGATTATTTTTTATGGAAAATGACAGAAGATAATCGTCTTATTCGCTCTGCTTGTTTTGTTTCACCTAAAATAATTACAGCCCTTGTAAAAAAAATTAAGAAAAGCCCACAAAGTCTGATTTGGAAAGCGGTTGTAATTGGGTTGGATATTATTACAAAAACGATACTTATGCCTATTACTGCGTTACGCATGATTTACCGTTCCCAACGCCGTTCCATAAGGGGTACAATAAAAACCTTCCCTATGTTTTTAAATGCAAACCATTTACCTTCAATTCAGAATTTTAAAAAATATTTACCTTTTCAGAGATAAATTATTAATTCTGAAAACATTGATATTATTAATTTGTATTTAATTAGTCAATATTTATTTAAAATATTTTCTTTAAAAATGGGTATTTTTCTTGACTTTTGACAATATTTTGTTCATAATTATTAATTAGAGACATTTAATTTAATGTTATTGAAAGGAGAGTTATATGATAAAAAAAGGATTTACATTAATTGAATTATTAGTTGTTATCGCGATTATCGGTATTCTTGCTGCAATATTATTGCCTGCATTAGCCCGTGCACGAGAAGCAGCACGAAGGTCAAGTTGCCAGAATAATTTGAAGCAATGGGCGCTTGTCCTGAAAATGTATTCAAATGAGAGCAAAGGGGAACGATTTCCTCCTATGCAAACTTATAATCCGGCGACATTAGAACGAGCAATTGCAGTGGGTCCTCAAGTAGACTTGATTTATCCTGAATATTTAACAGACCCTTATATTGCAATTTGTCCATCAGACCCCAATGCATCTCATTCCAGGAAAAGGATTGAAGATGTCAATGGTAACCTTGTTCAAGTGAGTGATGAGATTGATTGTAGTTATATTTATTTGGGATGGGTTTTTGATGATTTTAAACCTGCTATTCAATTAAGTCAATTTCTTTTAATCGGATTGTTGCTTACCATAAGTCCTTCGGGATTCGATACCTCGTTACCGGCACCTATTCAATTTGGGGCAGCATTTGATGCACTTTACTTTGCGCACTAAAGCGATGTTGTCGCCTATATTAACAACAGTAACCCTCGGGCTCTTCTTAAAGTAATGGATTCCGATGCAAATCTTGCATATTCAGGTTCTCCATGGTCAGGATATGGTAATGGTGGAGGAAATATTGTGTATCGTTTAAGAGAAGGAATCGAAAGATTTTTAATAACAGATATCAATAACCCTGCGAGTAGTAATAATGCTCAAAGTTCCGTATGGATAATGCTTGATACGATTTCAACACCACAATCCAAAGAGCCTTTATTCAATCATGTTCCGGGTGGTTGTAATGTCCTTTATATGGATGGCCATGTAGAGTTTATCAGGTATATTCCGGACCCGAACCCCTATGACCTTAATGTTCCGGGTGATGCCCCTGTAACTTCTGCTACGGCGAATTTGGTTTCAGCACTTGCAGGTAATCTGGAATAAAAAATTTCCCATGTTGCCTTCTGTGGTTTAATCCGTTATAATATTAGTTGCTCGCGCTAGGTGGGAACGAAGCGGCGTTCCTGAACTCGCAAATCCGCTTTAGCGAGGCTGAATTCCCTCCCGAGGGCGGTATGCCCTTTAGCTGGTGCGGAGTAAGTGGTGTTGACGGCTTGGTCCTGCTCAACAGATAGGCAACGAACCCGGTCAGGTCCGGAAGGAAGCAGCCGTAGTTGATACTGTCTGTGTGCTGCAGGGTTGCCGGGCCCGAGCTAACTGCTCCGTGGCCGTTCTGGGTATGTCGTTCGAAGGTGGGTGCGCGAGCACTTTTTACATAAATGGCAGGGAATATATTTTATGCCGAAACCGAATGATACATATCATGTTCTAGCCCGAAAATGGAGACCGCAACAATTTGATGAAGTTGTGGGGCAGGAACATATTACACGCACTCTAAAAAATGCGGTATCTTCGGGGCGGATTCATCATGCTCTATTATTTATTGGTTCCCGTGGAATTGGAAAAACGACCACAGCTCGTATCCTTGCCAAAGCCTTGAATTGCCAGAGTTCGGATAAGCCTATTCCAGAACCCTGCGATAAATGCAATAACTGTATCGAAATAAGTAAAGGGACGCATCTGGATGTGCAGGAAATTGACGGGGCTTCTAATAACAGTGTAGATAATATCCGTGAGATTCGTGAAGCAGTTCGTTTGGCTCCTGCCCATGCACGATACAAAGTATATATCATTGACGAAGTCCATCAGTTATCTTCTGCGGCTTTCAATGCTCTGTTAAAAACTTTGGAAGAACCTCCATCCCATGCTGTTTTTATCCTCGCTACCACAGAAGCACACAAAATCCCTGCAACAATTATTTCCCGTTGTCAGAGATATGATTTCCGAAGAGTTGCTGTGCCGGATATTGTTCAACTCCTGGAACAAATTGTAAAGGCGGAAAAGAGAAAAGCCACAAAAGAGGCGTTGTTTGCAATTGCACGCTCTGCGGATGGAGGTGTTCGCGATGCAGAAAGTATTCTTGACCAGCTTATGACTTATTGTGAGGGTGAAATTACCTATAAAGATGTTCAGGATGTTCTGGGGCTTATTGAGACGGATAAAATTGACCAATTGGTATATGCTCTACAGCGTAAAGATATATCTAAGGTTCTTTCGATAATTGATGAAGTCTCAACCTCAGGGAAAGACTTAAATCAATTCGTTGAGGAATTTATTCGACACATCCGAAATTTGCTTATTCTTAAAACAACCCAGCAGGAGAATTTCTTTTTTCTTCCGGAAGAAGATATTAAACGGTTAAAAGAACAGGCTGAAAATTTCACCATAATTCAACTTATGAAGTTTGTTGAACAATTAGCAGAACTAAACCAAAATTTTACCTCACAACTTTCCCATCGGACTGCATTAGAGGCGTTCTTTATTAAAAATTGTAAAGTGGGTACCGAATTATCCATTGAATCTATTTTGGAAAAGTTAATACAGCTGGAAGATTCTATACAATTTTCAAAAAAAGCATTTGTTCAGGAAAACCGTTCCACATATCCACAGCAAGAGAATACTACGGAAAAAAAAACGATAAAAACACCCTCTTCTGAAAAAACAGAGCTAAAAGAACCTGTAAAAACTACATCTTCAACCTCGAATTTAGGAGCACCAGCACCAACAACAGTATCTTCACTATCCAGAACTGTATCAGGAAATCGGGGTGAGGTAGATAAGGATTTTACAAAAAGGGTGCTTCGTGAACTTACTTATAAAAAAGCGACACTAACATTGTCTTTAAGAGATGTAAAGATAAGTCATGATGCAACAACGGAAACAATAGTTATACAGGTTAAATCATCTGATACCAATGCTCTTTCATGCCTTGCCGAAGGAGATACAAAACGGTATATCCTCGAAACTGTAAATGAATTGGGCTTCCCGAGTAAGCAGATACAAATTGTTCAACAAGAAATGAGACAGAATGAATTTGCTATAAAATCCTCACGCAAAGGATTACTAAATGACCTTGTGCCACTGGAACTTGCTCAAGAAATAAAGCAAGACCCAAAGGTCCAAATAATTCTAAATCGTTTTAAGGGGAGAATTGTTAAGGTATCTGTTAAAAAAGATACAGAAGAAGCCCCTCTTGTAGACAAGGAAATTGTTGAAGAAGAATTAAATGAAGATGGACTGGATATTGATTAATGGGTATTTATACATTTATATTATCAAAAACAAAAAGGAAGAAATATGTTTACTTTTGAAACACGAATTACAAAAATGTTAGGCATTAAATACCCCATTTTGATGGGAGGGCTCCAATGGTTGGCTAAAGCGGAAATGGTATCGGCTGTTTCCAATGCAGGTGGAATGGGCTTTATCACGGCGGTTTCTTTTCCGAGTGGAGAAGAGTTACGGGCAGAAATCAAGAAGACCCGGGATATGACCGATAAACCTTTCGGTGTAAATATTTCCATGCTTCCTGTGATTATGCCTAATGATATGACTGAAACTTATGTGGATATTGTGTGTGAGGAGGGAATTCCTGTAGTGGAGACTGCCGGGAGAAATCCCGAGCCCTACCTGCCAAAACTTAAATCTGCAGGAGTGAAGGTCATTCACAAAGTTCCAGCTGTGCGTTTTGCCCAGAAAGCAGAGCGAGTAGGTGTAGATGCGGTTACCATTGTAGGTTTTGAGTGTGGTGGACACCCAGGAATGGATGAAGTCCCGACACTAATTGCATTACCGAAAACCGCGGAGACTGTCTCCATCCCTGTTGTTGCGGCAGGTGGATTTTGTGATGGTAAAGGTCTGATTTCTGCGTTATGCTTAGGTGCGGATGCTATTCTTATGGGGACAAGATTTATGGCTTCTAAGGAATGCCCTATGCATGAAAATTTTAAACGGTGGCTTGTGCAGGCCCAAGAAACAGATACCATTGTTGTAGAACGCTCTATTCGAAATCCGGCGCGTATAATAAAGAATGAAGCAGCACTAACGGTTGCAAATATGGAAAAAGAAGGAGCAACTCTGCAAGACCTGTTGCCGGTTATCTCTGGCAAGGTGGGAAGAGAAGCCTATCTCAGTGGAGATGTAAACCGTGGATGTATTGCTTGCGGCCAGGTTGTTGGTAGAATTTATGAGATAAAGAGTATTGCAGAGATTATTAACGATATAATGACACAGGCGGAGCAAATCCTCGAAAAACTAAATAAAATAGCCATCAGAAACGATTAACGACATATTTTGTCTATTTGTTAATATTTTATGGAACCTATACCTGTAAATACAGAACCTGTATCGGATTTTCTACAGTCAGAAGGTCAGAAGAGAAGTTCTGGCTGGAAAGTCTATGCCCGCCTTATCCGATATGCTTTGGTGTATAAAGCACGATTAGTTATAGCCATTGCTCTTTCTTTGGTTATTGCTTTTTCTTTTGGGACAATGATAGTAAGTTTAGGCACCGCAGTAAAATTAACCTTATATCAACCTTCCGAAACACATAATAGAACTATTTTTCAAGCGGAAGAAGACCCGGCTATTAAATATGCACATGAAATTCGAAAATGGGATACGAGCATTCACCAATGGTTCAATACCCCGCCATCAGAATGGGATAAGGTATTCCTTCGATTTGTGGATAAGATGAGAGCTCATAAATTATTTGCTTTGTTTATTGCCATTGTTATTGTTATTCTACTCACCTTTATTAGTGGTTGTGCCCGTTTTTTTCAGGAATATTTTGCAGGTTCTGTGGGAGCCTTTGTTTCTGTTGATTTGTCCCAAAAGATGTATCAGAATATAATGACGCAATCATTAGGTTTTTTTGAATCCCACTCGTCGGGTGATGTTGTAGCCCGTTTCAGTAATGATATATTCATGGTCAATCGGGGTCTATCGAATGCCTTTATCAAGGTGCTTCGTGAACCTTTCAAAGCATTAACATTTCTTATCGTTGCTATTAGTGTAGACCCCTGGCTAACCCTTGTAGGGATATGTGTTTTGCCTCCCTTGGGCTATGCTTTAATTCAATTAGGTCTGTATGTCCGTAAAAGTGTTCGCCGTTCGCTTATGAAAGTTGCTGACCTTGCTTCGCTTATAAATGAAACAACCCGGGGTATTCTTATTATCAAAGGTTTTCAAATGGAGGAATTTTTGAAACAACGGTATGATATTGAAGCAAGCCGATTACGCAGATTTTTACGAAAAATGGTGAAAGCAGATTCCGCTACGGAACCGATTACAGAATTTATTCTTGTTGTCGGTTTCTCCGGTTTTATTCTGTTTAGTGGATATCGTGTGATTACTTATCGGTTGGATATGGGTGATTTATTGCAGGTATATCTTGCATTGGCGATGATTTTAGACCCTGTTCGTAAGTTGTCCACGGTAAATAATATGATACAGACAAGTGTTGCCAGTGCGGAACGCGTTTTTGAATATTTAGACCTCAAGCCCGATATTCAGGATGCCCCTCATGCTGTTTTATTAGAACCTTTAAAGCGAGAAATTAGATTTGAGAGTGTTTCCTTTTCTTATGATGGTAAAAAAATTGTCCTTGATAACTTAAACTTTTCTATCCAACGAGGAGAAAGGGTTGCCCTGGTCGGTCCCAGTGGTTCAGGAAAAACAACCCTTGTTAAACTTATTCCCCGTTTTTATGATGTAAAAGAAGGTACTATTTATTTCGATAATACGGATATTCGCAAAGCCACATTGGAAAGCCTACGAAAGCAAATTGCAATTGTTACCCAGGATACCATCCTTTTTTCTGGTTCTGTCCGTGATAATCTGACGGGAGGAAATACCCATATAACCGATGAACAAATTGAGCAGGCTCTTACGATGGCACATGCGAAGGAGTTTGTCGCTCAAATGCCTAAGGGATTGGATAGCAATTTAGGTGAATTTGGACAATTGCTCTCCGGAGGACAAAGACAACGCCTGGCTTTAGCCCGTGCCATTCTTAAAAATCCCGAAGTCTTACTTCTTGATGAAGCAACTTCCAATTTGGATTCTGAAAGCGAAAAATATATACAGGAAGCATTGACAAACTTTTTAAAAGGACGAACCAGTATTATCATTGCCCATCGTCTCTCAACGGTTATGAATGCCGACCGTATTTTGGTGTTGGACTGTGGAAGGATTATAGAGCAAGGTTCCCACGAGCAATTGTTAAAGCAACAGGGAGTTTATTATCAACTTTATCAGCATCAATTTCGTAATGCCTATGAAACAACAGAAAATTAAATATATAATTTATGTCTCGTTCGTTTTATTATCTCTAATATTCCATTCGTGTAGCCCCAAAAAAACCGAAACCCCGCCGACAGTATCAGCACCTGAAAAAGTATCGGTAGAAAATCCTCCCCCGACAAAAACAGAAAAACAGCCAACACAGGTTACAAGCACAGAGATAACCCATCCCTGGGTAGTCGGTAAAATCACGATTCTAAATAGTGCCGGTATGCCTCTGGAAAATATGGCAGGCATTGCAACCGAAAAACCGAATGCATTTGATGAACCTATTGCACGCGGGAATTTAAGCGGTTCGGATGGGATTAGCACAATTCAAATTCCTAAAAATAAGAGAGTGTTCATTCGTGCCTGGGACCCTATCCTTCATTATTTTCCTAACAACTATTTTGAGATTCCACCTACCGATGCCGATTCCCTTGAAGATATGCAAGTCCTGATGTTAGAAGCCAGTGTCATTGAATTACAATTATTCGATAAAGACGAACAACCTGTGGTCAATGAAAATGTGGGCTTAATGATGTTTCATCCCAAATTAGGTCCCTGGTGGCCCTGCGATGGGCATACCGATGAATCAGGAAATATTCAATTCAAGCCTATTCCCGCAGGAATGTATAACCTTCGTCTAAAAACCGAACGCGGAATGATATTAGAAATCAAAGAGATAAAAATCCCCCCCGCCTCCACGATTAACTTAGGTAAAATCAAACCCAGCTAACATATAAAAACCCATAAAAATTTTTGTTATTTTTCATTTTTGAGATATAAAACTAATTTCTGTTCGAAAGTGTTTGCGTAAATGTGGCATGTTTTTTCGGTATCCGATGCAAAGTCATATACCTTAATAATATCTTCATATTTTTCCAGTCCGGGGGATATTTCTTTTAATTTGTTGGGTAATTGGGTTAATAATTTTTCATTGAGCCAATGAGTTTCTCTACCGGGAAAATGAACGAAATACAATAAATCGGATTCTACCAATTCACTAAAAAAATGTGTCCCTAAAGATACATCCGGTGTTAAGTCTTCTCTCATGGCTACGATTTCACACAGAAAAGAGACAGAACTAATTTCGGAAAAAGTGACAGGCACTCCTAATGAGGGCGTGCTGGTTCCCCATCTTCCGGGTCCGATTAGGACTACAATAGGGTCTCCTGTAATAAGTGGGGGTATTTGATTTAAAGTGCCGATGGCACGAGCAATAGCATACCGTTCGGATATCGGTAATTCCCCATAGAGATGAGGAACTACATAAATAATTCTATGCACTTGATTGGAGCGACTTCTCCCGATAATAGGTCCATCCGTTTGAATAATAAGGTTGGAATTATTTTCAATAACAGGTTCGGAAAGAAGTTCAGAACGGTCGCTGACCTGTAAAGATCTGCATTGAACAATATCTATATAGAAGTCCTTATCGTTTTTAAAGTTTGCAGTAAATTCTACATCTACAGGATTTTGGTAGGCACTATCTAATGTAGTAAGAATTTCATGCATATCTGTAACGAATGCAGTTTCAGTAAGGAGTGTATCGAAACGGATTTTCCATTGAGGAGGCATTTTTTGTCCGCGTTCTTTATAAAACCGTTCGGCTTCGAAATCTTGAACCACAAATAGGTCTAATGGAATACCCTCACATTGGGGGACAATTTCTTGCACAGGCATGGAAATGAGGCGATTACCATCCAGGTCAATAACATCTACTTTTTGTTGTGAGTATTTTTTTTGCTCTTTGGTAGAACCTTCAGGGCGTAACATAGGTTCGTTGAGTGCAACAATTCTTGTGTAATCATCATCCGAACGGTCAACGGCGCGTGTTCCCAATCCGAATACCAACCGTAACATACCTGCCTTAGGATTAATTTCTGGAGACCATACATAAGGATTATAAGAGAAGCCTACGCCGGCGATATTCGGGAAATATAGTCGTGCATGTTGGGCTCCGGATACCCGTTGAACTAATAGAGCCATTTGTTCATCTTTGTCTAAAAGTCCTCGTCTTTTTCGATAATATAAAGCCTCTTCACTTACTGTGCTGGCATACACCGTGCGAACGGCCGCTTTGAAATCTTCTAATCTTTGCCTTGTCGAACCTTGATTGGCACAGAATACACTTTCATATTTTCCAGCAAAAGAATTTCCAAAATTATCCTCCAATAAACTGCTGGAACGAACAATAATAGGAGAGGAACCGAAGTATTCCAGAACCTGTTCAAATTTCGTTTCTATATCTTCAGGGAATTCCCCTGTGATAATACGCCTGCGAATTCGTTCTGCTCCGGGAAGAAAACTTTCTAATTCCTTTTGTTGTTCCCGAGCCCACCAACAGCCATTACGAACAAGAAATGTGTAATAAACATCCGAACCTACATAAAAACTATCATGGGTTTCTAACTTTTGTGTCCATTTGGGATTGCTTTTTCGTAATATGGTTTGTGCCAGAAGCATACCCACAGATTTTCCGCCTATCATCCCTGTCCCGATAACACGCCGACCTATTTCTACGAGGTCTTCTAAAGAAAAATATTGCAGGAATAATTCTGTCATTCGTTTTTCTCGTGTTATCATCATCTTGATAAGAATTTCCATCAATTCCCGTTTTATTTTTTCATCTCCCAATCGGAGAACATATTTGGCTTCTCCCAAAATACGGTTCCATATATCAACAGGCCCTTCTCCCGGGCTGAGTGTTGTGCTAAGGGTAGATGATAATACCTTTGCCATAATATGGCTTTCTGTGATAGGGGTCATTTTTCCATCTTTCCATAGATGGAGCATGTGCATGGAGGAAGAATGTCTCTGTTGAACCTTTACAGGGCGAATAAACAAGTTTTCATTATGGTTATACAGTTCGATGACGATTTGTGCGGTCTGTTGTATAGGGGTAACGGACTCGGGTGTATGCTGGGAACGGTCAAGGAAAAAGTAGGCTAAATCACCGCGGTCAAATAAATAGGGACAGGTTAACATGAAGAAATTACACAACATTGTATCGCTAAACCATGTGAGGGACAGGTCTGACAATCTATCAAAGACATAGAAAGCACGGCGTTCTGTATTTTTTATAACCTGATGTAACTGACTGATGAAAGGTTCAAACCCTTCATCGGGATTAATAATCGCATAAGTAGAAACTTCTGTTTCTTTTAGTAAAGGTTGATGTTTCCCGTATCTAAAATATACAACAGGACGGGCTGTTTCATGTCCATGTTGTGCAAAAGGTATTACAAACTTATGGTAATCAACGATGGAACTTCCACGAAATACAACATTATCCCCTGCAATGAGTCCTCTTAATATTCGGTCAAATTCCGATATTCCTGTGCTAAGCATGGATATAGACATAAAAGCATTCCTTTTTTGTTATTGTCAGCTATTTTCGATTAAAATGATTTTTAATTATATTATGACATAACTTATTGTAGTGGATTTTTATTCGAGGAAAGCAATTACCCATGGGTTGTAAATAAGGTTAATGAAGAATGGACAGGATAAAAGAGATAGAACAGATTTTACAGGAAACATTAAAAACAGGAACCGTCGGTATATTGAGTTTTGAAGGAAAATTATGTCCTATAACAGTTATTTCTGTTACTCAGGAATATATTCGGGTATCCCAGACAAAATTTTCTAAGGAACTCTTTTCGGGAATGCAAGTGGCACTTGAATTGTGTAGTAATCGGGGTTGCCTTGTTTTGCAAACAGAAATTATGGAAGTTTCTGATTCTGCGGAAGAAGGAATACTTCTGGCTATTCCTGAAAACTTATCGAATATATTTCTTCGCCAGTTTTGGCGAATTCCCATTAACCTGCCTGCGGAGATAAAACCCCATGCCCACCCGCGAAAGATTAAAGCAATTATTCGCAATATCAGTGCTGGGGGAATGTTAATCGTCATTGAAGAAGCTCTGGATGTAGGAGATAGTGTAGAAGTCTTTTTTTCGCTAAAGCATTCGGTTACGGGGAAAGAAAGGAAGTTTCGTTTATTAGGTTCTGTAACTCATGTGTCGTTTATAGGCAAAGTAAATCAAGTGAGCCTTAAGTTTGTGGGGATGGAGCCCGAAGATGAAGAACAAATCAACGAATTTGTAATTAAAACATTAAGAGAATCCTGCCCGAAATTGAAGGTATGATTTTAAGAAAGCAAATAAAATCATTTGTAAACTCGTATGTATATAAATAAAAAGGAGGACATGCAAGTGAAAGAGGACTGGATAGACCTATTAAAAAGTGCATGGAAAAGATTTAAGGATAATGTTTCAATATTAGATTTAAATATTCTGAAAGGGGAAGATTTGTCCGCATGGGAAAATCTGTTCATGGGGAAACTTGTCCCTCATTTGGAAAACGAAGGTTGTCTCGTTGTTGCTGTGGCAGGAGGAACCAATACCGGGAAATCCACTATCTTAAATGTTTTGATGAAAAAAGAATTAACGGCAACAGACCCTTACGCTGCGGCAACCAAAAGGCCTGTTATTATTGCCTCAGAACAGAAGGCGAAACAATGTTTGGATAACAATTTGTTTCTTGAATTTGAGGCAAGGAAAATGGAGGACAAAAAAGAGGCCATTAGTGAATCTTTACCCAATCATATCCTCTTGGTTAAGGAAGAAAAGTCCCTTCCCGACACCTATTTATATTTAGATACCCCGGATATTGATTCCATTGCAAAAGAACATTGGGAGATAGCGGATAAGATTGTATCCGCAGGCGATATTATTATTGCAGTTACGAATGATTCTAAATATATGGATGAATCTGTAATCAAATTTTTCCGTCGTGCTTGTGAAGAAGGGAAAATAGTAATTCCTGTAATGAATAAAGTAGATAGGGATAACCCCGAATCTCTTCAGATTACAGATAAACAAATAAGAGAATTTATGAGAAAAGTGGAAATGGATGAAAATTCGCCCCATTTTTACTTTCCTAAATATCCCTATAATGAAAATTTTTTAGATGAACCTATTAAGCCATTGACAGGAAGTAATATGGAGTTAAGGGAATATATCCGTTCTTTCCCTGTGCAGGAAACAAAAACGAAGATATTAGAAAAGACGATAAGTAGATTTAAAGAAGAATTTATAAAATGGTACCAGAACAAATTTGAAAAACTATTTAAATATTCCCTATCCAAAATAAAAGTTTGTGAAGGTTATCTTAGAGATACCATTATAGGTAAAGAATTTATTCCATTTCGTTGGATTCGGATGGTAGAAGAGATTAAATACGAGTTAAGGAAACAGATTGGTTATGTTAAATACTTTTTTTTATTCCCTACTTCCATTTTTTCTGGGTATCGAAGTGAAATGAAAAAATTAGAAATGAATACAGAAGGGGTGAATAAAAAAATTAAGCAACAACATAATGAAATGATAGAAAAATGTTTTAATGAACTTTTAGATTGGTTGTTGAAATCTGAATTTATTTCTGAAATAGATTATATGGATAAAAATATCAACAAAAGATTACATGAATTACATAACAATCGAGATGCACTACAAAAGAAAATCATAACAAGAATGGAGACTCTTCTCTCTATAAAACCGGAATGGCTACAAGTAGAAATCGAAGAAATTGTAGATGATTTTTTAAAATCCCCCAATTTGAAGGGTTTTTATGGCAAAAGGATAATATCGTTCTTACTTTTAGGCGCAGGTTTCGTTTCTATGGTTTGGGGAATGCCTTATGTTGGTCCCTGGGCAGAATTAATAGCAGGAGGAGGAATGCTGGGAGGTTCTGCTCTTATTGAAACTATTGAATATAAGAGATTTCGAAACAGCATAAATTCACTTTACAAAAAATGGATAGAAGAAAAACAAAGAGAGTTTTCTCAGATATTAAAGGAAGAAGTTTTACAATATGTTTTACAAGATATATATCAATATCTAAGTTTTGCAGAACAATTTGATAAAGAGGTTCAGGATATTTTTAATGGAGAGTTTCCTTTGCAAATAGAAAACACAGAGCAAGCACAAATTGAAGCGAATGATAACTCGCAAAATAAAGCCATTATGGAAAAACAATAATTATAGGATGGGAGAAAGATGTTACCGAAAGCAAATTTGGAAAGAATAATACATCAGTTAAAAGAGATAGCCGATTATAAAGGAGATTGGGAAGGTTTTATACCTATAGCGGAAAAGTTAAGGGGTGCTATTAAAGAGATAGAGGAAAGAAGCAGTAAGATTGAATCTTTATTAATTGTTGCAATTGTAGGAGGGTCAGGGGTTGGCAAGTCAACATTAATTAATGCTATCGCCGGTGATAAAATCGCTAAGACCTCAGAAATGAGACCCTGCACGAATAGACCCATCATTTATTATCCTCCGGAATGGGAGCCTGATTCTGAATTAAAGGGAGAGTGTGAATTATATGCCCGCTCTGCCCTTGATAATATTGTCCTTATTGACACGCCGGATACAGATACGGTGGTTAAGGAACATCGCAATTTTACAAAAAAGATAGTTGAGAAATGCGACCTTATATTACTTTGCGGTAATGGAGATAAATACCTTGAAGAAGCGACATGGAGCATTATCCGTGAAGTGAATAGGGAACGGGGTTTTGTTCTGGTAGAAACTAAAATGACTTCTCAAAGCCCTTCTATTATGGATGACTGGTTGAAAAGATTAAAATCGGAGGGAATAGAGCCTCTGACTTATTTTCGTGTGAATGCACTTCGGGCGTTAAATAGAAAGTTAGGAACGAAATCAGAAGATACAGAAACAGATGAAATTGATTTTTCCAAGTTAGAGAATTTCCTTTATCAACAACTTACCGATGCAAAAATCCGCCAGATAAAAACGGCAAATGTTCATGGCTTGATAGAAAAAATGATGGAACGAATAGATAAATTTTTGCAAGAAACAGAGCCTGCTATCAATGAAATGAAGGAAACTTTAGATAAAAAGAAAGTAGAGTTAGCGGCACAACATGAACGAATTATTAAAACAGAATTTGCAAAGGAGTCGGGGACTTTTTACCATCTATTGAAGGATGAAATAGCACCGGAGTTGCATGGAATTTTTTTATTACTTGCCCAGATACGCCATCGGTTTTCAGGTATTTTAACAACTCTCTCTAAAGTAATTCGTCCATGGAAAATGATGAAGGCGATTGTTACATCGGACAAAGAAGAGGCCACTTATTTTGAGAAAAAAATTAATGAGATTGTTAATGAGATAGTAACCCAGATTTCAAATAAATGCAAACCCGAATTAGAAAAGACCCAATATAAACTTGCCTTTGCCCTTGATAAAGCAAAGATTCGCAAAGATGCGGCACCATCAATATCCGAAAATTTTATGGTGAATTTTTTTCATAATGGAGTTGACTTTTTGAAAGAGAAGATGGATGCTCATATCACACAGAAGGCTAAATGCCTGTCAAATTATTTTCTGTTGGAATTATTTTATGTGCCTATGTATATTGTGTTGGTATATTTTTTCTGGCGTATTATACCGGGCTATTTCTTAGGTTATTATCAAGGAAAGGATTTTCTTGTTCATTCCTGCCTTGTGCTTGTAATCAGTGTAGGGGTCGGTTTTTGGTTGTATGATAAAGCCGTGTATCTCAGTGCAAGAAATATGCGGAAGAAAATAATGAAGCAGTTTGTAGTATATCTACCCGATATTATGAATCCCTTTGTAGAATATGAAAAACTCATTGATGAGGTGAGAGAGCAGATTCGCAAAATTAAAAATTTAAAAAATGATTTTGAATCTTTGAGATAATATTTGACAATTGAGTTGAATATTGTATATAATAATACCTCTTTTTGATTTTATCCCTGAAGAATAATTTTTACCTGATATAATAAAGGATTAAATAGATATTTATGGGTAAAGGTGACCGTAGAACGAAACGCGGTAAGATTTGGCGTGGCTCTTATGGAAAGACGCGTCCAAAGAAAGTGAGTAAAAAGACAGACAAATAATACGAAGTTGAAATCGTATTTTTGTTTTTGATATACTATTTTGCCCACAACAAAAAAATCAATTATCCATAAAACAATAAATGAATAATTCTGTTTTAGTGAACAGGAGGATTATCCTTGCCAACGATAGGACAATTATTAAAAGGTGCTCGTAAACCGAGACCCAATCGGACAAAAGCCCCGGCATTGAAAGCCTGTCCGCAAG
>DAOSUS010000019.1 GCA_035378955.1 Candidatus Hydrogenedens sp.
TCTTATCTCCCTCTGTATTACAATAATTAAAAAATAAAACATTTATTCAGAGATCTCAAATATTATTGATTTTTTCATGTTTATGGAAATTCGAGGTAGTTATCATTAGGACATGATTTTGTTTTTAAATGCTTGGGATAATAAAATTAGTTCATAACTTAATACAAGACGAAGGAGATATAATATGCATAATGTGATGGTTTTTGCACCGCATGCAGATGATGCGGCTGCATTTTGTGGGGGTACATTAGCGAAATGGAGTGCAAATGGCTGGAATATCATATTGATTCGTGTTACAGATGATGCCCGGGATTCTGTGGGATTAACGATGGAGGAAACAAAACGGCGGAATCGGGCTGAATTAGAAAAGTCATGTAGCATTTTGGGGATAAAAGAGATTGTGGATTTGGATTTTCCTACCGATACGCTCGCTGATATACCTCTGACGAAGTTGCGTGAAAGGTTTGTATACCTAATTCGTAAGTATAAGCCGTATGCGATTTTTAGTTTTGACCCGTATGCTCATTTTGAACCGAATATGGACCATATTCGTGTAGCAAGGGCTGTGGAAGAAGCCCTCTGGGTATCTTGTTTTGACCTACACCATCCGGAGCATTTTAAGGAGGGATTGGAACCTTTTTCTGTATGTGAACGGTGGTATTTTGCACGGAATTTAGAGAAGATTACCTATGCAGAAGATATAACCGAATTTTTCCCCAATCGAGTTCAAGCTTTGTCTGCTCACGAGACCATGATGAGAAATATACTAAATCAATTTCGCTTGCAATTGAAAACATGGGGTTATCGTGTTTCTGTTATCGAAGAGGCTTATTCGGGGGATTATAGTGGTCTTCTGGAGCAGGTAATTTATATGCAATGTTCACAAATTGCGGAAGAGTGTGGTTTGCCGGAAGGAACATTGGCAGAAGGTTTTCGAGTAGACCGTTTTGGTGATATGGAGGCATTTTTTCAACAGTTTGCAGAACCACTCAAAGATGTTCCTCAGGGACCCAAGAGACCTTTTTTTGATAAGTATTGGCCTGATGAATAATCTGCAACACATGAAGGAGATTTAAGTTAAAGATACGATTATAAATTTTTCGTCGTCGAAAAATTGGTTTTAATCGTTTTGATATTGTCTTTCAATTGTATTTTTAGTATGTGCAACGATGCCTGGTAAAATGTATAGCAATAAAAAAATATTCAGCGAAGGTTTATCGCAAATGTTCAAACTACATAAAATAAATTTGTTTTTGTTTATATTAGTTCCTTCTTTTGTTCTTAATTCTCAACAAACATCCCCGGTTGTTCACGAAGCCAATTCAAATCCTTTAGGAATACATTTATCGAGGCAGGTGCCCAGGGAATATAATCCAGGAAATCCATTGGAGATTGTTGTCAATATATATTGTAATGCTCCTGACCCGAATTATCCCGTAACGGCGATAGGTTTATACGAGATGTTACCTGCGGATTGGACATTTATGGGTATGCGGGGTATATCAACAGAACCACCTCCCATAGCACCGGCACAAGGCACAGCAGGAACTTTACAATTTGCATGGATAACACCTCCGCCTTTTCCATGCTCTTTCGCATACACGGTTCAAGTGCCTGAAAATGCAGTTGGAGTAAAAACGATTTCCGGGCAGGTGGAATATAGGACTAATGGTCCCCGACTGGTATCACCACCCGAAGTTACAGAAATTAATGGAGTAGACCGTACTCCTCCAGAAATTTCACTTTTGGGTGATAATCCGTATGTAGTCTATCAAGGTACAGAATATCGTGAACCTGGTTATAAAGCACAGGATAATGCAGATGGGGATATAACAGACCGTGTTCAGGTAAGTGGAAATGTAGATGTAAATCAACCTGGAGAATATACTCTTACATACACGGTGCGTGATAATGCAGGAAATAATTCTTCGGCGAATAGGATTGTTCGTGTATTAGAACGGGAAACGCAAACACCAACTACCGGAGGGACTGTAACACCACCTGTTGGTGGAGGTTCTGTTGTTGTTCCTCCATCTGTACCAACAACGCGTATCAATCAACCTACTCAAACAACTACAAATCGGCAACAGGTGCCATCCACGGCAACTGCTCCAATACCCACAGATAAAACACAAACACAGAAACCTGAAGAGGTTACTTTCCCAAGACCTGATTTTCCTGGAACTGGAGGTAATCTGGCAAAACCGAGTTCTCAAGGAAATACCTCCTCCAAGCCTAATTTCCCTATAGCAAATTTTCCAAAACCAAATTCCCCCAAAGAGGGACGAGCTCAGGGAATAGCCAGTGGACAACCGTTAAAACCATTTGAAATACCTAAAGAAATTCGGGGGGGTGCCAAACCTCCTCCAACTTTTGAAAAAAACAAAATACCTACAACTCTTGGAGAAAAAACGGCGGAAAAGAAATCGTCAGAAAATATAGAAAATACCACTTCTATTGCGTCAAAACCCGCAATAGAACCTATTGAAAGCCCGCCAAAACAAGAACTTGCAGTAACTACCGGGACCGATACATCTGCCTCGTCAGCAAGTAAAGAGAATACAAGTTCTCTTGAAATGGCACCGATAAAAATAGATGGCGGCGGTAAAGGGAATTTGCCCGCATTTTTAGGCGGGTTTAAAGATTGGTGGACAAAAAAGACACAGGCAGAACGAAGAAATTTGATAGGGATGTTAGTCTTATTAGGACTGTTAACACTGCTTTGCTTTATAACGGGAAGAACGGCTTATCAGGGGATAACTCCGCAACCTCGTAGAAAGAAAGAAGAAACCATTAAGACAGAAACTGGTACGGAAAGTTAGTAAATACGAAAGTAATGAGTAAAAACGCTGGAATTTTTCATCGCAGAAAAAAAACATATTCCGTCCATGTACGGGATTGTGTTATAGGTGGGGGATATCCTATTGTTGTTCAGGCGATGACAAATACGAACACAGAAGATGCCGAGGCAACAGCAAAACAGGTGGCAGACCTATTCCAAGCAGGTGCGGAGATTGTCCGAATGACTGTTAACACAGCCCTATCGGCAAAGAGTGTTCCGGAGATAAGAAAGCGACTGGAAGATATGGGACTGGATGTTCCGTTAGTGGGTGATTTTCATTATAACGGACACATTTTATTATCCAAATATCCCGAATGTGCTCAAACCCTCGATAAGTTTCGTATCAACCCGGGAAATGTAGGTGTAAAGGACAAGAAAACAATCCATTTTATTCAGATATGCGAAATTGCGAAAGACCTCAATAAACCCGTTCGAATAGGAGTGAATATTGGTTCATTAGACGCAGACCTTGTTGTCCAGCAGATGGAACTCAATGCAAAATCTGCTCATCCAAAAACCAGTAATGAAATATATGATGAATGTATGGTGCTATCTGCCTTGCAATCTGTGGATATGGCACAGGAAGCAGGGTTGAAACCGGAACAAATTGTTATATCCTGTAAAAGTAGTTCTCCAATACAATTGGTTCGTGTATATCGGGAATTATCCAAACGAACGCAACAACCCCTACATTTAGGATTAACAGAAGCGGGTTCTGGTATACGAGGGATTGTCTGGTCTTCAACTGTAATGGGAATACTTTTGTCGGAGGGGATAGGGGATACCATACGCGTTAGTTTGACACCTACATCGGGGAATGACCGTAGGGAAGAGGTATATGTGGCTCAGGAGATTTTGCAATCGTTAGGTATCCGTCAGTTTGCACCTCAGGTTATATCCTGTCCCGGATGTGGTCGCACTTCCAATCATACCTTTCAGGAAATAGCAGAACGGGTGCAAAAATATATACGGGAGCATTTGCATTACTGGCGAATGAAGTATAGAGGGGTTGAACAAATGAACATTGCTGTTATGGGATGTATTGTTAATGGACCCGGTGAATCGCGTTTTGCGAATATAGGGATTAGTCTTCCGGGTAATGGAGAACATCCTCAATGTCCTGTTTATATAGATGGAGAGAAGAAAACTGTATTAAGTGGCAGTGCAGAAGAGTTAGCAAGCCAATTTATAAAGTTAATAGAGGATTATATTCAGAAGCATTATTCATAGGATTGTTATTAGCGAGTTATGGGATAAGAAAGTTTTTATTTTCATCGGATAACTCACGGACACGATGATAAAGATAATCATAAGCAAAACATAATTCCTCAATCTCGCAATGAGGTTGAACGAAATGTGAGGTGCAAAATAGAAGGCCGCTATCTTTAAATAAATTCAAGACACGGTCAATTTCCAATTGCACCTTGAAATAATCTTTGAAACCCAAAACTGTTTGCACATCTAATCCACCCATTACAACAAATTTATCGGAATATTTTTTCTTTTGTTCTTTGAGAGACATTCCGGCAGATTCCTGCCATGGATGAACTACCTGATAGCCTATTTCAACAATACCTTCCACAATATCGTTGATATTTCCATCACTATGCAAACTTACAAATACCTTTCGTTTCTTTACCACATCCACAAGTTTTTTATGGTAAGGAAATATCAAATCCCACCAGATACTTTTATTAAACAGCAGTCCTTTTTGCGAACCCCAATCATCCGATACATGAATCATGTCCACTCCAAGGTCAATACAGTTCATAGATAATTGGATGCTCCATTTTAGTAGCCGCTGATAAAGTTCTTTAAGTTCTTCAGGATATTCGAGCAGATACATTAATTGATGTTCCAAACCAAATAAGTCATTGTAAAACTCAAAACAACCCGGTACCTGGACAAGAGTAAATCGTTGTCGGTTCTCTTTATAAAACTGAATTTCCTGAATTAAAGATTGATAGGGTTCTTCATCATCCGGGTCAGTAAAAGGGAGGTCCAGCACATCGGCAGGATAAATAACTTTTCCAAGTTTTAATGCGGTATTTTTTAGTTCTTCGATTGTGGAAGGTGGATATATGGAAGGTCCTCCGAAAAGATGTGCCCAATCAAATTCATAACGGTCTTCAAAATTTTTGACAGACCCAAAGGTTTTATTTATTACTTCTTCTAAATTTGCCCGAACCCAACCGTATATAGGAATTCGGTCAAACCTCTCATGTTTAATTACCGCAATAACACGCTCCCGAGCATTCATACTTTTACAGATTAAATTCCTTTCAATCGTTCAATTTCTTGTCTTATTTCATTAACGATTTCTCTGTTATATATCCTTTTTTTCTGTAATCCCCATCGGTTGATAGCACTATTTAAAATCCATTCTTTAGCCATGCATTTGTTCTTTCAATTTTATAAATTTATCTTTATAGGAATAATCGAATGAAACATCTACATCTGCCAGTCCTTTTTTAATAAGATGACTATTTACAAATGTCTTGTTTTTTAAATAAAAATATACCAGAAGAGTATTTTCAGAATTATATTTGGTAGTGTCATATCTTAGAAATACTTTTTTATTTTTTGTTTTTTGGATTAAGAATTTTACGGCTTTTTGTTCTTTTTTACTATTTGTTTTAACCCCTAACAATTTGACTTTTATGCCATTACTTAAAATCAATTCTTCTGGACTGATAACCTTTTTAACTGTAAAGTATTCTTCTCTTTTGTATTCGTTTTCTAAGTCAATTTTAGAACCGAATTTGAATACTTTGGGATTGATTTTTTTATCAAAATGAATAGGGTCTTTAAATATATAGGGTAATTTTTCAATCTCATTTTTCCAATTTATGTCCAATTTTTTCTGATAAGAAATTTCAAAATCATCTTTTGAAAATAACAGGTCATGGTTAATACCTAGTTTATCTTTTATAATCGGGAGAAATTCCTTATTTATTTCATATCCGACAGAATTGCGACATAAGTTTTTTGCTGATAAAATAGTTGTTCCACTTCCTAAGAAAGGGTCTAATACGGTATCACCCATAAAACTGAACATCTTTATTAGTCGTTTGGGCAATTCCTCAGGAAACATAGCTATATGTTCTGTTTGTTTTTCTCCATTAAAATTCCAATGCCCGGAGAAGTATTCGTTCCATTCTTCTTTGCTTAATTTTGATTTTTCTTTTAATTCTTTCGGCACAACAGGAGGATTTCCGGGTTTTTTAAATATCAAAATGAATTCATAGTCTATTTTGATAATCCCATTTCTTGGATAGGGATAACTTCCCATTACAGACGCACCTCCAGTAGTATTCATAGTTGTAGGCTTCTGCCATATAATCGCTCCCATATAATCAAAGCCAATTGTTTCACAAAATTTTATAATTTCAGTCCGTATCGGAATAATTTTATATCTACCATAATACACAGACCTTGCAAATTGATCGCCAATATTTATGCATAGCCGACAGCCATCATGTAATACTCTATAACATTCATTCCATACCAGATTAAGATAATGGATGTATTCTTCATAGGAATTATTAAAACCAATCTGGTTGTCTACACCGTAATCTTTCAGCTGCCAATAAGGGGGAGAGGTTATGATTAGATGAATGCTCTTATCGGAAATCTCATTCATCTTTCGTGAATCACCAATGATGATTTTATGGAATGTTTTCATAGGAATTGTTTAAAGTCAATCTCATTGTTTTGTTAGATATATTATAAAATACCGAGAAAAGGAATGGCATTTATCTTGATGAATTATTAATGATTTGTTCCCAGGCAGAGGTGGTTTGCTCTTTGAATTGTGTTTCGTTGATGGGATAAATGAAGAGAGCGGGAATATGATATTTTTCGGCAAAACGGAATGCTTTTTCTTTTCCCATAACCATAAATGCTGTAGCATAAGCGTCTGCATAGGCACAGGAGGGATTTATAACGGAAACAGCAGCAATGGTATTTGGCACAGGATAACCTGTGTGCGGGTCTATCTCGTGAGAGTATTTTTTTCCTTCCCAGAAGTAAAAGTTTCGATAATTACCGGAACTTGCCATGGCTCGGTCTTTGAGTTTTATAGCAAGAAAGATTGAATGCTCCATAGAAACGGGACGCTCAATCCCGATAGTCCATGCGGTACCGGGGAATTTTTCTCCTTTTACACGAACCTCTCCACCTACTTCAATCATGTAACTATTGAAAGAATTTTGGTCTAATAATTCTGCTACTTTGTCAACTGCATATCCTTTGGCTACAGCCGAAAAATCACACTGTATTTCAGGATTATGTTTTTTTATTCCTTCCGGTAGGATTTCTATTTTCTGATAATCTACATTTTTTTTGGCGTTTTCAATCTGTTCTTTTGTTGGGGGTTGTTGAATAGATTTGGGACCAAACCCCCAAATTTCTACGAGGGGAAACACGGTAAGGTCGAAAGCACCATCTGTCTGTCGGGCTATTTCAAGAGAAATATTAAATACCTCTCGTGTTTCTATAGAAACAGGGAAAGGGGTATTGTCTTTATGTTGATTAAAGCGACTTAACTCCGAATCCGATTTGTAAGTGGACATTAAATCATCTATTTTTGAAAGGCAAGCATAGATTTTTTCGCCAATACCTTCGGGCAAAACTTGTCCTTTTGGCAAAACGATTTTGACCTGATAGCTTGTTCCCATTGTGTTGCCTGAAAAAGAAAAAATATTATAAGGAGGAACTTTTGCGGAGCAGGAAATAAGTAAGCAAATTAAAAGCAAAACTTCTCCCCATCGCAGGATGGGAAGAAGTTTTTTAATATCCTTGAAAATGTGTTTGTTATTATCCAAAATTATCGTAAGCAATCATATCGTCCTCAACACCTAAACTATGAAGCATGTTCAGACATGCAGACAACATGAGAGGAGGTCCGCAGATGTAATATTCAATATCCTCAGGTGCAGGATGATTTTTTAAGTATTCATCATGTAGAACTTGATGAATAAAGCCCGTCAGTCCTGTCCAGTTATCTTCGGGTAAGGGTTCGGAAAGGGCAATATGCCATTGGAAATTTTCATTTTCTCTTTGAATCATATTGAAATCGTCTTCGTAGAAGATTTCCCGTTTGCTCCGTGCTCCATACCAGAAAGTTACCTTACGCTTTGTTTTTAGGCGTTTGAACTGGTCGAAGATATGGGAACGCATAGGAGCCATACCGGCACCACCACCAATGAAGCACATCTCACGATTGGTTTCTTTTGCAAAGAATTCACCGAAGGGACCGGAGATTGTAACTTCATCACCAGGTTTTAAACTGAAAATATAGGAGGACATAATACCTGGTGGTATCCCTTTTGCATTCGGAGGAGGTAATGCAATACGAACATTGAGCATGATAATCCCTTTTTCATCGGGATAATTTGCCATTGAATAGGCTCGCGTTACATGCTCCTCGTTAACTGCGACGATATCCCATAATTTGAACTTATCCCATACATCGCGGAATTGGGGTTCAATATCAAAGTCTTTGTATGAGATTTTATAAGGTGGACACTGAATTTGAATATAACCACCGGCACGGAACGGGACTTCCTCTCCTTCCGGTAATTGTAGTACCAATTCTTTAATGAAGGTTGCCACACTACGATTGGATTTGACCTTACATTTCCACTGGCGAACTTCAAAAATTTCCGGTGGTAATTCTATTTTGATGTCTTGTTTTACTTTTACCTGACAAGCGAGTCGGTACCCTTTTTTTGCCAAACCACGGTTAATGTGTGTTTGTTCTGTGGGAAGCAGGGAACCGCCACCTTCTTTCACGACCACTTTACAAACACCACAACTTCCTTTACCTCCGCAAGCAGAAGGAATAAATATTTTCTGATTTGCAAGGGTGGTTAAAAGCGTTCCTCCGACAGGAGCCGTTAATGCTTTGTTCGGGTCGTCATTAATGATAATTTTTACATTACCCGAGGCTACTAATTTTGCTTTTGCAATCATTAAAAAAATAGCCAGCGTTAGCACAATTAATGAGAACATTAACATTCCAAGCAATACTGTTTGCATGCTTGTAATTCCTTAATCCTTTAGTTTATTCAAATTAAAAGTTACCTTTTTCACTGTTTATAATTGAATCCCTGAGAATGCTAAGAAACCCAGAGCCATCAAACCGGTTAGAATAAAAGCAAGTCCCAAACCTCTTAATCCAGGGGGAACATTGCTATACCTTAATTTTTCGCGTATGGAAGCCATACCAATAATTGCCAATGCCCATCCGATACCGGAACCAATTGAAAACACGAGAGCATCACCAAAAGCGTAATCTCTCTGTTCCATAAAGAGAGCCGCACCTAATATGGCACAATTTACCGCAATTAATGGCAAGAATATCCCCAAAGCAGAGTATAGAGAAGGAACGAAACGGTCTAAAAACATCTCTACCAGTTGCACCAATGCCGCAATGGAACCAATATATGCAAGGAAGCTTAAAAAGCCAAGGTCTACATTGGCAAGGCTGGGATGTATCCATGCCATAGCCCCTTCCCGAAGTAAGTAATTAAAAATGAGGTTGCTGGTAACAACTGCAAGCACAAGAACAAATATCACGGCAGTTCCCAAACCCATGGCTGTTTCTACTTTTCGTGATACCGCCATGAAGGAACACATACCTAAAAAGAAAGCCAGTGCCATATTTTCGATGAAAGCACTTTTTATAAATAGACCTGCGTAATGCTCAAACATGGTAGAATTACTCCTTCTCTTGCTGTTCAGGTTTCCATGTCCGAAGTAGCCAGATAATCATTGCTATCATAAATAAGGCTCCCGGAGCCATAAGTAATAAGCCATTCGGGTAATACCAACCTCCTTCGTTAACCGTTTTTAATACGGTATACCCCAAAATTTTTCCTGAGCCGAATAATTCTCGGAAGAAACCTAATATGATTAATATCATACTATAGCCCAAACCGTTCCCTATACCATCCAGAAAACTTACCCAGGGTGGATTCTGCATAGCATACGCTTCGGCACGACCCATAACAATACAGTTTGTGATAATGAGCCCAACAAATACAGACAATTGTTTGCTAATTGTAGGAACAAAAGCTTTCAAAACCTGGTCTGCTATAATAACTAATGATGCTATGATTGTTAATTGGATAATAATACGCACATTTGTAGGAATTAAGTTCCGTATCAGACTGATAGATAAGTTGGAGAAGGCCGTTACTACCGTGAGAGAAAGCGCCATTACAATGGCTTTGTCTAATTTTGTAGTAACAGCCAAAGCAGAACAAATACCTAATATTTGAAGCGTAATAGGATTATTATTTAACAACGGGTCAGTTAATACAAAGCGTTCTTTTTTACCTAAGATAGCACTCATATTTATAAACTCCCTTGTTGTTTCTTGTTCTTGATATATTTTCCATATCCACTATCACTTAGCCAGAACTGGACTAAGTTTGTAACGCCACGACTGGTCATAGTAGCACCGGATAAACCATCTACATGGTGCGGGTCAGAATCGGGAGAGCCTGCCTGTCCTTTAATAACAGATAATTTGACTTCTCCAGCGGAATCATAAGCCTTACGACCTACCCATAATTGACACCATTTAGGATTTTCAATTTCGCCACCTAAACCCGGTGTTTCTCCATGTTCGTAAAAAATAATTCCACGAACCGTATTTAAATCTTTATCCAGGGCTAAATAACCATATAGCATAGACCATAAGCCCCGTCCCTGAATAGGTAATACAACTTCATCTATTTGTCCTTGCCGTTTTACCATATAAACAAATCCATACTTTGGCATATCAATCAAACCAGCAGAATTCGGGGGTGCTTTTTTGCTCAGGTTCGGGTCTTTCAGAGCTCGTTTCGGGTCGAAAGAATCCGGAGAAATCTCTGTGGCATAATCACCCGTATCAAAGTTTACAAGCCTTGTTTCGATATTCTCTTTAAATTTACTTTGTATCCCTTCACGGGATAATTTTTCCGAAGGATTTACCAGACCGGACACGAGTAATATTTTATGTTGTCGGTCCAGAATCTGATTGATTTGTTGCCGTTCTTTTAATCCGACTGCCGCACTTGCTACAAGGATGGAGCATATCCCACAAAGGACAGTCGTAAAAATAACTGTATAAAGATTTCCTTCACGCTGCATGGCGCGTCAATCTCCTTTTAATGTTCGATTGCATTACAAAGTAATCTGTTAATGGAGCAAAAATGTTGGCAAACAAAATAACCAACATGGTTACTTCCGGATATGCAGGGTTCACTGTTCTTAATAGAACTACAAAAGAACCTATAAATAAGCCGTAAATCCAGCGACCCGTATCTGTAAATGGAGAGGAAACAGGGTCCGTAGCCATAAATACACCACCAAAGGCTAATCCTCCGATAACCCAATGCCATAGAGGTCCAGCCTGAAAGGCAGGATTTGTGGGTGAATGGTAAAAACTTAATAAAAGTGCCATAATCCCCGAACCTAAAAAGACACCAGCAATCGTTCGCCATGAACCAACACCTGTATAAATTAAAATCAAAGCACCTATCAAGCATGCAATCACGGATGTTTCTCCCATAGAGCCCGGTTCTAAACCTATGAGAGATTCTAACCAACTGGTAACACCATCATGCAGGTTGATTGAAAACACGCCTGCACTTTGGAGTGCTTCAACTCCTTTCTCCTTCATGATGGCAAGACTGGTTGCGCCACTATATCCATCAACCGCAACCCAAACCTTATCACCGCTAATCTGTGCTGGGTAGGCAAAATATAAAAAGGCACGTGCGGTAAGTGCTGGGTTCAATATGTTCATTCCAACACCTCCGAAGATTTCTTTCCCTATCACAACACCGAAAATAATACCGATGGCTACCTGCCATAACGGTATCTGTGGGGGTAGTATCAATGGAAATAAAAGACTGGTTACCAGAAATCCTTCGCTAATTTCGTGTTTGCGAACAATTGCAAAAATAACCTCGCAAATACCGCCACAGGCTAATGTAACGATATAAACCGGGAAGAAGTATAGTGCTCCATAAAGAATGCAGGAAATTATATTACCTGGATTAAAACCTAAACCTAACGCACGAAATATAGCCGCACGCCAACCCGGTACCTGTTCTGGGGATAGACCCATACTTTCAATACCTAAAAACGCCTGCAGTCCTGTATTGTAGAGAGCCATAATTACACACGGGATTAAAGCAACTACGACAGTTATCATAAGTCGTTTCAAATCAATAGCATCCCGAACATGAGGGGCACCTTTCGTTACTGTTCCTGGCGTATAAAGAAAGGTGTCATTCGCTTCCCACAGAGGATAAAGCCATGCTAATTTTCCTCCGGGTTCAAACATTTTTCCCTGGTGGTCTAAAATATTTCGAAGCCATTTCATATATTTATCCTTCCTTCTCAATCAACTCTAAATTTCTTCTCAACATAGGACCAAAATCATTTTTTCCGGGACATACAAAACTGCAAAGGGCAAGGTCTTCTTCTTCAAGTTCAAGACATCCCAATTGTTCCGCTCGCTCTATATCGTCCATTGCAAGGGAACGAAGTAAAAAGGTTGGAATGATATCTAAAGGCATTACTTTTTCATACACGCCAATGGGGATGATTGCTCGATGTCCACCGTGCATTGCCGTTGTAAAATCAAATTTTTTATTTTTACTGCCGAACCATGAAGAAGCGAAAAGGTTTAATACCGAAAATTTATTTTTGCCCGGTGCTAACCAGCCTAAAAATTCCCGTTCTCTACCTTCTGCAAGGACGGAAATTTGCTGATGATAACGACCTAAATAACCAAATATTTCGCCTTTGGCTATATTCCCTGACCATATAGAACCGGAAATAACCCGTTGTTCACCCGCATTAAGTTCGTTTGTAACCAATTCATCTATACTGGCTCCTAAACGGGTTTTTATATATCTTGGTTTTTTACATCCGGGACCCGCAAGAGTAATGATACGCTGTAAATCCAGAAGTCCCGTTTTAAACAAGAAACCTATGGAAACTAAATCCTGCAATCCAACATACCATACTGTTTTGTTGCGGTCTACCGGGTCAAGGAAATGGATATGTGTTCCAGGCAAGCCACTGGGATGCGGACCTTCAAACTCTTCCACCTGGATTTTTCCATCACCTTTTACTCCAAAATCAGAACCCGGTGATTGGCAGAAAAATACTTTTCCACCTGTTAAACGTTTAAGCACTTCCAAACCTACAGATATATCTTCTTCTCGGTCTTTTACGCATAATTGTAAATTTGGTGCTAATGGATTGCTATCCATGGCAGTAACGAAAATAGAATGTGGAATACTATCAATCGCCGGATTTTTCCCAAATGGGCGTGTCCGAAACGATAACCACATCCCGGATTCTACAAGTAAACCGCGGATTTCATCATCGGATAAATTAGCAATCGGTTTGCCTTTGTAATTTTCAAATGAGACCTGTTCATTTGCAGACGGTCTTCCAGAAATATCGCTTTCTTCAATTTCAATTACAACACTTTGCAACGCCCTTCGTTCACCCCGGTGAATTGCCTTGACTTCTCCTTTTGCGAAACTGGTATGAACAACTCCCGGTAATTTTTTGTTTTCAAATAAAATTTGACCGCGTTTTACTTTGTCGCCCACGGCAACCTTAAAAGAGGGACGCATACCTATATAATCATGTGCAAGTATAGCGACCCTTTTAACGGTTTTGTTCGCATCAACGACGGGTTCCGGTGAGCCTGTGATAGGAAGGTCTAAGCCTTTTTTAATTGTGTATTTGCTCATAAATACAAAACCTGCCTGCTCGATATAAGTTTGAGTTTAGTGTATTGTAATTACCATAGATAACTAAAATTAAACATAACTATAAAAAACTTCTATAATTATAATCAAATGCAAAATTAGAATAAAATCGATATAATATATACCTACCGTTCGTTATATTGCAAATTGAAAACTTCATTTTCCTTAACACTTTAAAATTCTGTATTTTCCATCGCTCGTTTTCGCTGGTAAACTTTTTATTATGTTGCTATAAATCCACCGTCTACTATTAGTTCTGCACCTGTCATCCAGCTGGATTCGTCAGAGGCAAGGAATAATGCCGTATACGCAATATCTTCAGGTTTTCCTAATCGTTTCAAAGGTAAACTATCCCCAATGGCTTTTTTCTTCTCGGGTGTTAAATACGGTTCTTGTAAGGGTGTATCTACCATGCCCGGATGAATAATATTGCAACGAATATTATCAGGACCGAATTGCACAGCTAATGATTTTGCTAATGAAATTAATGCTCCTTTGGCACAGGTATAAGAATCCTGAGCTAAAGTAAATCCAACCAAGGCAGAGATAGAACCTACAAGTATGATGGAACCACCACCTGCTTTCTGTAAATATGGAATGCCATGTTTTGTCAGGAAAAAAGCACCTTTTAAATTTATCGCCTGCACAATGTCCCAATTTTCCTCGGTAGTTTCGATAACAGACTTATCGCGGTCTTTCCATAATACACCTGCATTAGCATATAAGATATTCAATTTACCGAATTGCTTTACAGCCTCTTCCACGCCGGCTTTTACATCGGCTTCTTTGCTTACATCACCGACAAAGATGGCACATTTGCCACCTTCGGTTTTTATAATACTTTCCGTTTCACGCGCTGCTTTTTCATTCATATCAAATATCAATACACGGGCACCTTCGCGTGCGAAAAGAACAGAAGCCGCACGACCCATACCCAAACCAGCACCTGTAATAATGGCTACTTTATCCTTTAATCTCATAACAATACTCCTTTTCTTTTTGGGTTATTTAAAAAAACTTAATGGGAATACATATCATATATAAATTGAGTAGATGATTTAAATTTTCATTTTTCTTCAGGAATATTCAATTTAATAACATCAACATGATAGGTTTTCCCTTCCGTCTTTACATGATAAAACTCTGGTGAAAAGTTTTCAAAATTCCAATTCAGTGAGGGAAGTATAAAAACGGGAGTTTCTTCGATAATGCAATTTTCTTTTTTGTGTAGATGTCCGCAAAACATAGCATTGGGTTTATATTTCTTAAATATCTCTTTCAGTGCTTTTTGGTCGTTAGAAGAGAGATACATATTTCCTGCTTTCCCTTCAAGATTAGGTGGAATATGCGCAAACACGAAAATGAAGGGAAATTGTTTTCTATCTATATTTAATTCCTGTTCGAACCAATTTTGTTGTTCCTGTCCTTTAATCCCTTCAGATTCAAAATGACCGACATGGTCACCTGTATCAGATGCATCGCAAAGGACAATACATTTCACTTGTTTATAAACAAAAGAATAAAAATCCTTTTCCTTAAAATCTTCCGGGAACATTTTTGCTAATATTTTTCTATCTTCTCTCTTTTCATGATTTCCAAAAGCGATGTGAAAAGGTATTGTTGGTTTTAATTCATTGAAAACTTTTTCGAACTCTTTTGCATGAATATCTCCTGTAATGACCACAAAATCAGGTTTAGGCTTTAATTCATCTAACTGTTTAACAAATGCTATAAAATGCTTTACGCCTTCCTTTTCTGCTATATGCAAATCCGATACAACGACGAACGAAACTTCTTCCGCTCTTGCAAATATTGTTAGAATAAAAAATATTGTGAAAGATAACAAAAAAATAAATTTTAACCGTTGCATGTGTGGAATTCCTTTTTATGAAAGATTTAAAACAAAACAGGATTTATTATACCTATGTAGTAAGAGGGGAAAAAACTATATAGGAAAACTTGTTTAAATACCCTATTTGTGGCATCTCAGGAAATTTATAAAATAAGTTAATACACATAATTGATAAATTTGATTGTATAGAATACAAGAATAAAATAAGACTACTATTTTTTCAGATATAACGATTCAAATGTTTCTGCTCAATTATTCTACTGTTTTGTGGAGTTGAGAAAAGTATCTATAGAAATCTTCATTCGCAGAGGAAGGGGGTCATCCCACATTTTCTGAAATGCAAATCCGGGAATTATCCACAGTTCGCCAGGTCTGCGTTCAAAAATATAAGGATAACTTAATTGTCCGCCGGGTTGACGGGCTATAACGACAGGTTTTGTCCATGTTTTTCCATCATCGTCCGAAAAGGCAATAGATAATTCCTCCCGATGCCATGAGGAAGGGAATTCTGTATGTTGATGCATATCACTTTTAGGAAAATCTCTACCTTCAGGGTTTAGTTGGTTCCAAACAAGCACAAGTTTACCGGAGGACAATCGCAATAAATATCCGGGAGAATTGCTTGCCTTTATTCCACTGGGCTGAATAATCCGCCAATATTTACCGTCATTTTCAGAGATAGCCTGCCAAAATTGGTCTAATGGGGTTCGAATTAACATAAGGAGCCGACCATCACTCAATTCTGCTAATGTAGGTTCCATAGCTCCATCGTGGTGTCCGTGTCCACCTATATCTATCCAATTGCTTCTATGCCAGGTTTTCCCTTCATCATCGGAATAAACGGAACATACCATAAAATGCCCGGGATTGCTGGTTAAATGGTCCAATGGCACAATAACCCTTCCAGAACGGGTTTGTATCAAAGCAAAAAAATTTGTGTTATAGCCATCAAGGATACATTGATTATCTATCCATGTTTTTCCTTCATCGAGACTGCGTATTGACCAGACTTCTAACTTACAACCTTCACGGGGTTCTTTGGTTTTTTCATCCCAGTCGAATTTTTTGCCTGTAAAATTCAGATAAACAAAAATGAGAGTATTGTTTTTTGTTCGTAAGAGGTAATAAGAAGCCGGCTCTTCAACATCTAATCCTTTGCAAACAGGGACAGGTTCCGACCATGTTTTTCCATCGTCCTTACTTACGCGAAAACCATCTGCATCAATAGTTCCCAGACTGCCATCCGAAAGAGTTACAAACGGAGGTTTATGCTCAATATCCAGCATTTCTACTGCAGGGTGAACCCATCGTTCTGCAAAAGAAGTCAGAGGAACGATTAATAAAACTACTATACAGAGTAAATGTTTATTCATAAGATTATCTCCTATTGTTTGAGTTTCTTATTTCTTTTCTTTTTTATTAGCTTTAAGGGATAGATTTTGTATTTCTACCTCTGCATTATAGGGACCTGTTATTTCCCAACCTAAATTAAATGAGGTAAGGATAAAATCTTCAATATGCGAGTTAGTTAAATATCCGCGGGACTGTCCTTTGCTTAATGCCTCTTCGAGGAGAGGATTAAGAGATACGGATAATACTTTCCAATCTCCATCACCTGTATTTTTATTATAAAATCGTTTTCCATCAATCACTGTAATTAATTTGTTACTTGTGTATGCAGAGCCTTTGTCCAAATTTATATATTCCGGGGGAATTGAATAACGAGCATCGAAAAGAGGTAATCCAAACCAGAAAAATTCTTGATAATCTTTACTATCGGGATTGTTGTTCTCAACCGTCCAGAAGGCGGAGATTTGTGCTGTGTGTAATGTCGGGTCGAGGTTTTCTTTTAATTTTTCGTCACATAAACAACTTATGATTTTAAATTCCAAATTTAAATCTAATTTATTTTCGACTATTTTTATTCCTTCGGCAAATTTTTTTTCAATCAAAAGATGAGGCCAGGGTTCGCCATATTTCCGCAGTTTTCCCTGATATTCTACAATACCATTACAATTTAAGATAATACTCCATAGATTATTTTTTTCATGCAATACGATTTTTTTAGCCTCATTATTGGCTATCCACATTGCTTCACCTTCCTTATTGAAGTTTCCAGCAGATAGGGGGAAGTTTGTTGCCCACTGTGCTAATTGCCATAAGGGCTTATGCTCAGGTTGTGAAGGAGAAGGCAAGGTAAGAGTTCCAAGGATATTGGGTTTGTCAATGGGACGGGTAGTAGTCAGATTGAAACCGTAAGCAAATTCATTTGTATTTAAATAATTTATAGTTTCTGCTGGAACGATTTCGTTTTGAAATATAACAAATAGGGTGACAAAAATTATGTATTGCATGGATTTATTTTTTGGATATCATTAAATTAAATGGTAATATTTAAATAAGTATATAAAAATTTTATCTCTTTTTTTTATAATAAATGGTAAAATAATAATAAAGAAACGGAAATATAAAAACAAAGTTCAGGGAGTTCTATGTGAGAAAAGGATATTTCATTTCGGTATTGATATGGACAAGCCTTTCAATTTTTATTGGCTGTCAAACCTCGCCATCGGACAATTACACTATTGAGGGAAAAACTTACGGCGTAACTTCCGGAGTTTTCCATGGTAGATGGTGGAATTACTATGAGCGTGGTTGCTCGTTTTTAGCTGGTGGTTTTTTGAATGAAGCGGAAAAGGATTTACGAACAGCACTGCAAAGTCGTTCACGGGATACATGGCAGGCACGGACTTATGGCTTGCATTTTGTTGAATATTTTCCAAATCGCGAACTGGGAATTACCTTATTTAAGAAGGGACAGCTTTCGGAGGCGGAAACATTATTGCGAAATTCTTTATCTCAGGTAGATACGGAACGGGCAAGATATTACCTTGATATGATTATTAAGGAACGCATATCCAAAGGTGAATTGCAGGACCGTGAACCCCCGAAGGTAAAAGCGGAATTGGTTGAAATAAGTGCAGAGATAACGAAAGATAAGGATAAAAAGAAGGCTTCTTCGGAGATTGTTCGGGAAGCAAATAATTATTTGAAAATAGAATGTTCCGATGATTTGGGTATAGAGCAGATTTTTGTAAATAAGCAATCTGTATATCTGCGACATGGAGAAAAATCAGCCCTCATCCAACAGCCCATTGAAACAAAAGAGGGGAAACAAGATTTTGTCATAACGGTTTGCGACCTTGCAGGTAAAGAGAGTAGTTATAATTTATCAGCAAAGGTTGACCTTACAGGTCCTAATATTGGCATTTTCAAACCTGCGGATTATCTTGTTACAAAAGATAATGAACTTACTTTAGAAGGTGTTGTGTTGGATGATACAGGTATTGCAGAGGTTTCTTTAAATAATCAGGTTATTTTGGAGGGGACAGGAGAACAACGCAAGGAGTTTCGTTCTGTTTTGCCTTTGAAAGATGGGGAAAATGTTTTCATTATTGCCGCTCGTGATACTGCTGGTAATGAAACACGCACTGCTATAAAAACCTTCAAAGGGGAACCCCATTCTCAATCGGCTTTGTTATGGCGTTTCGCTCAACGACGCATCCGTCTTAATCACGCTTTAGCTTCATCGGTTTTATCCGAACCTATGCTTAATGAGGTATTATTGGCTCAAACAGAGGATACGGGAATAGACATCAATATAAAGACACCCAAACCGGAACAACCCTCACGGCATAATCGTGTTATCCGTGTTGCGGGAGAGATTACAAGTTCTTCTGCCGTGCAGTCACTGCTTATAAATGGGGAACCATATACCCAGTTAACAGGTGCCCCTAAAGAGGCTTTCAACAAACGAGTTCCTTTGCCTTCAGATTTATTGGCTTCCGGAACAGGAACAGTAAAATTATCTGTTGAGGCACAAGATTCACAGGGTAAGAAAGCAAGTAAGGAAATGAATGTCAAGGTAGAACCTGTTCTTATAAATAAGAATGAGACTAAGATGAGTATTGCTTTATTGGCTATTGCTGGCAGAACGCCAACAGACACCTTTGGTAGTGACTTAAGAACGGTTTTAGAAGAAAGTATAGGGAAACAGGGGAGGTTTTATGTATTGGACAGGCTTTATCTTCAAAATATTTTGAATGAACAACAATTATCCGCAGGACTTTCTGACCCCAATAGGGCATTAGATATCGGACGGATGGTCCCTGCTCAGGTTTTTGTGGTGGGCGAATTGTTTCCGCGGGGAGAACAATCGGCAGAAGTAAAATTACGGTTGATAAGCACGGAGACCTCGGAAGTCATTTCTATCTTTGATGGTTTTATTGACGATGTAAATAATAAAGAACTTGTGTTAGGCAAATGTAATGTTCTTGCAAGACAATTGTCCGATTTCTTCCCGCGTCTATCCGGGGAGGTTTTAGATTTTCGTGGTTCGGATTCTAAATATGAAGTATTATTTAACTGGGCAGAGCAGGACGGTGTTCGACCGGGGACTTATGCACTTATTCTTTATGAAGCCTCTCCTGCATGGACAGACCCGGAAACAGGTGAAATAACACAACCCGCGGACTACGGCATCCTTTACAAAACACGAATTGTAAATGTTTCGCCGACCAGTGCACGGGGGCAGGTAATTACAGATACATCCAAACCTTCGGAGGGCGTAGCCATTGAAAAAGGTCTTCCTTCAATTACTATGTAGTATTGTTTTTTTTACAACAATCGGGATTTCCCTCTATGACGCTTGGTCGCAGGGCATACCGATTAATTCTTCTCCGAATGTTATCGGTAGTGGTGCTCGTGCCATTGGTATGGGCGGTGCATTTATTGCCATAGCAGATGATGCTACTGCGGCATCGTGGAATCCCGGTGGGTTAACCCAATTGGAACGCCCAGAATTTTCTATGGTTTATACCTACAAATATATCGGCGAAGATTTCGAATCTCTACCCCATCCGGAGTTAGAAGGTGATTATTCGGTTGATTTTAGCCAATTAAATTACATGAGTTTTGTTTATCCATTTCAGAGAACGATTAAAGGCAGAAATCTTGTATTAAGCTTAAATTATCAGGCGAAGTATGATTTTTCTCGTGAACTGGATTTTTATTATCGCGACATATCTGCTTTAGCCTTAGGGAATCGTGCAGGATTGCATTCGCTTGTGAAATATAAACAGAGTGGGCAGTTAGCAACGCTATCACCTGCTTTGGGTTTTGAAATCACCGACCGTTTGTCCGTTGGTCTTGTTCTAAATCTATGGAATCAATCCTTGATACAAAACAATGAATGGACGGTAGACCAGGAAGAATATCGCACATTAAACATTAATGGACAGGTAAACCGTGCTTCCTTTTCTCATACAGTTATACGAAAGAAATATCGCGATTTTGAGGGAACGAATGTTACTCTGGGTGCTTTATATCGTCTTGGTGAAAGATGGCAAATCGGGGCGGTATACCATTCAAAATTTACCGCAGATGTGGATTATGAAGAATGGTGGATTATCAATCGGGGTGTGGGATTTCCAGGATTTTTCTATAGTCGCCGACCTTTGAAATATACATTCCCGGCTTCGTATGGTATTGGTGTGGCTTATCGCTTTCCAAATGATAAATTAACATTAAGTTTTGATGTTACCCGTTGTGAATGGGACCAGTTTGTAATACACGACCCAGAAAATCGGAATTGGCTCATGCGGAAGCGTTCAGGGGTATCCAATCTGCCAGTGGATTGGAGTCCGCATGATGCTACTTATACAGTTCGAATAGGAGCGGAATATTTATTTTTTAATCCCAATAAACCGCGACAGTCCATCCTACCCAGTATTCGTGCGGGAGCCTTTTATGACCCCGAACCCTCCAGCGGAAGACCTGACCGCTGGTTTGGTCTTGGAAAAGGTGATGGCTCTGTGGATAATTATTATGGGATTACCTTAGGTGCAGGATGTCTTATCAAGAACCGCATTAATATTGATGCTGCGTATGTATATCGTTGGGGGAATGATGTCCGAAAGGATACTTTCGGCTTTGTAGCAACCGATGCAGATGTAGACCAGCATTTGTTCTATCTATCTACTGTGATTTATTTCTGATGTCGCGGAGTGTTCCTCATTCGCTTTAAATGATAAAGAATATCTAAGGCTTCCCGAGGTGAAAGTTGGTCGGAGTCAATTTTGTCCAATTCTTCCTCTACAGGCGAAGGGATATGTTTTTCATGTATATCAAAAAGAAGGAGTTGTTTTGCTTCTTCTTTGTTTCCGAATTGACCGCTTTCAAGAGAATCCATAATTTCGTGGGCACGACGAATTACAAGCGAGGGAAGTCCTGCTAATTTTGCCACATGAATACCATAACTATGGTCTGCAGCTCCTTCAAATAAACGATATAAGAAGACAATTCTATCTTTATACTCCCTGACGCCTACATTGGTATTTACCGCCCCCGACAATGACTTTGTCAATTCGGTGAGTTCGTGATAATGAGTGGCAAACAAAGCACGTGCCTTTATTCGGTCATGGATATACTCGGCAACGGCCCAGGCGATGCTTATCCCATCATAGGTGCTGGTGCCTCTACCTATTTCATCTAATACTAATAAACTACGATGTGTTGCCGTATTTAAAATATTTGCGGTTTCTATCATTTCCACCATAAAAGTGCTTTCGCCCCGAGCAAGATTATCCGATGCTCCTACCCGAGTATAGATTCGGTCAACCACACCAATTTTTGCTTGCTCTGCCGGCACGAAACTGCCTATCTGAGCCATGAGTGTAATGAGTGCTACCTGACGCAAATAGGTGGATTTCCCTGCCATATTTGGACCGGTGACTATCACAAGCCGTCTATCGTGGGTATTTAAATAAGTATCGTTCGGAACAAAAGAACCGGGACCTAATAATGTCTCAATAACAGGATGTCTTCCTCCCACGATATCTATCTCATCAGAGGAGTTTACCTGCGGTTTTACATAGTTTTGAGAACTGGCAACCTCCGCTAAAGACAAAAGCACATCAAGCAGGGCAACGGATTCAGAATTCCGCTGGATTCTTTTGGCTTCTTCAGAGATATGATTACGAACCTCAATAAAAAGTTCTTCTTCAAGAGCCACACTTCGTTCCTGTGCGGTAAGGATTTCTTCTTCCCGAGATTTGAGTTCCGGGGTTACATATCGTTCCGCATTAACGAGTGTTTGTTTGCGTATATAATCCGATGGAACGAAGGATGTTTGCCCTTTGCTAACTTCAATAAAATATCCGAATACTTTATTATATCCGATTTTTAAGGTTTGGATACCGGTTCGTTCGCGTTCTTTTTTTTGTAGGGTAGCAATCCATTCGCGGCCACCTCGCATTAAAGAACGAAGATGGTCTAATTGAGCATTGTAGCCGTCTTTAATAATTCCACCATCACTGAGCGATGCCGGAGGTGTCTCTACAATCGCATTTTCAATATAACGAGCCAGTTCCGGGAGTTCATCTATAGCGTTGTAGATGGTTCTTAATAATTCTGATGAGCAGATTTCTAAGGGTTTTCTTAATCGAGGTAGGATTTTTAAACAATGAGCTAGTGCTCTTATATCTCGGGGGTTTGTTGTTTGTGCCGTTATTCGTCCAAGGAGCCGTTCTAAATCGCCAAAACCTTTTAATTGCTCCCTTAGTAAGGTTCGTAGTTCTACATTATCTTTGAGTTCCTCAACGGCATTTAATCGTTGGGATATTTCATCAATTTTCTGTAAAGGATAATGTAACCACTGCCGTAATTTTCGAGAACCCATCGGTGTAAGTGTTCGGTCCAGCACTCCTAATAATGTCCCCTGCTTTGAACGGTCAAAAAGGGATTCGGTTAGTTCGAGATTTCTCTGTGTGTTGCTATCTAAAATAACAAAATCAGAAGGTTTATAAATTCGAGGTAAGTCAATAAAGGGAGCAGATTCCCGTTGAGTTTGGGAAACATACTGAAGAATTACCCCTACCGCGGTAATGAGTTCTGCATTGTTTTCCATATCCAGTCCGCGAAGAGTTGATAGTCCATAATGACGAAGAATGGTCTCTGTGCATAGCTCTGTATCAAATTTATCGTGAGAAATTCGGGTAATTGTTAGATTGGGGAAGGAAGAAAGGAGAAACTGTTCCATGTCCTTACCGATATTTTCAGGAACAAGTAATTCGGATATGGTAAGGCGTGTTAATTCGTCGGATAAGGTCCTTTCATAAGGAGGGACTAATTCAGAAGCCAGAAATTGTCCTGTGCTTATGTCTACCAGAGCAAGTCCTGCTTTCTGTTCAGTAGCACATAAAGCGGATAAATAGTTGTTTGACCCTTCTTCCAGAAGTTCAGGTTCAATAATCGTTCCGGGGGTAACTGTTCGCACAATGGCTCGTTTGACGATACCTTTTGCTAATTTAGGGTCTTCGACCTGTTCACATATCGTTACTGTCTTTCCTGCTTTTATTAACCGTGCGAGGTAATGGTTAACAGAACGAACAGGGACGCCGCACATGGGTACTTTCCCTTCTTTACTTTCACCATCCCTCGAAGTCAAGGCTATCCCCAAAATTTGGGATGCTTCAAAAGCGTCATCAAAAAACATCTCAAAAAAGTCGCCCATGTGGAATAGTAATAGGGAATCACCACATTCTGCCTTAGCACGCAAATACTGCCGTAACATCGGTGTTGCACGCTCTGGCACAATATCTGTAATCTTAAGCCAGTTATCCTTTTCTTTATTTTCCATAGTCAATATTTTTCTGCTTATAGGCCCGATAAAAACTTTGCGTAGTAGATGTTTAATAGAATAATATTTTATTATAGTGATATTCTATCATGTTAAGATAAATAGTAATCATACAATAAGATTATAAACTTATGGAAGTTGAGGATTCTTATACAGAACAGGAACTTGTTCCGATAATACAACTTTTTTTGCCTGTTGCAAAATATAAGGCGAACTCTCTTTTTGGATATTGGTCAAAACAAGCGACATCGCCTGTATTTACAAAGGCAGGGAAATACCATTCATGGGGCTGGACAGAATGGACCCGAGGATTTCTCTATGGGATACCGTTGCTTTTATATGAAATGACCGGTGAGCAGTCATTATTAGAGAGTGTTCGTAAAAATATCCATAGGCTGGACTCTTACCTCACACATACAGGAGTGCATGACCATGGATTTAATATTCTTTCTTCGTATGGGCATTTGTGGCGGATGGGTTTGCAAGGACATTATCCATGTGATCCGGAGGAATTGGCAAAGTATCAATTGGCCATTCGTGTTTCAGGTGCCGTTCAGGGTAGTCGCTGGACAAAAATTGAAGATGGTACCGGATTTATACATTCCTTTAACGGTGCTCACTCCTTATTTGTTGATACGATACGAACCTGTCGTATTCTTGAATTGGCATGGGCATTGGGTCAGGTATTAAAGTCAGAAGGTGATGAAGAAATTTCTCTACTGGAACGAGCTATTCAGCATATAAAGAATACGATAAAATATAACATCTACTTTGGAAAGGGTCGGGATATATATGATATCCGTGGAAGGGTCGCCCATGAAAGCCTGTTTAATGTAAAGACGGGGAAATTCCGTTGTGCCTCTACGCAACAGGGATATTCTCCGTTTAGCACATGGACACGCGGTTTAGCATGGGCAATGTTAGGATGCGTAGAACAATTGGAATTTTTTTCATCTTTGCCCGCTCATTTATGGGAAGAATATACGCAGGATGAGGATTGGTTAGATTTATTGACGCAATCGGCAATGGCTACAGCCGATTTTTATATGGAACACACTACAAGCGATGGAATTCCTTTCTGGGATACCGGTGCTCCTGGCTTATCTTATATAGGTAAATATCAGCAACTTCCAGCAGACCCTTACAATGATGTGGAACCTTTAGATAGTTCTTCGGCTGTTATATCAGCACAGGCACTTCTTCGGTTGGGTTCCTATCTTGGGAAGGATAATAAAGGAAAAAAATATTATCAAGCAGGGTTAACAGTAACCAAAACAATTTTGCTTCGAGATTTTCTATCTACAGATGCGAATCATGAAGGACTATTATTACATGCAGTATATCATCGGCCTAATGGCTGGGATTATATCCCACCGGGACGAAACATTCCTTGTGGTGAGTCGTGTCTATGGGGCGATTACCATCTTCTGGAATTGCTATTATGGATATGGCAATCTGCTCAAGAAAAAACACCCTGGAATTTTTTTGCCAATCAACCGTTTACAAATGTCACTGGATAAAAGCGAATGTATATTTTAACAGAGGGAACAGAGGTTCAATTTATATGGGGACAATGGGCTGTTCCTGTGGTGATTAGTGAAATAGGTGGTGATTGGGTATCATTGAGATATCCTCTGGAAGAGCCTATTGGACCGGGAATTTATGTTGATTTGCAGGTGCAATATGAATTTTTTCGTATGACATATTATTATTTTACACTTAATATGCCCCGCCAATTTAACGATATTTTATTTTTACGACGTGCGGCAAGTCGAACTTATATAGAACGCCGACAGGCATGGCGAGTTGTGGCAAATGAACCCGTCCGTGTAGAGTATGGGGAGAACAGAATTTCCTTTGAAGCAACCTTATTAGATATAAGTAGCACAGGGGCTTATTTCGCTGTGGAGCACTTATTACCATTAACAAATCCTCTGCGTATTTACCTACCTATGAACGGGCGTGTCTATATATTTAATGGAATAATTGTTCGTAAAATTCCACCCAATCCCCGGTTAGGTGTCCCTTTAAGAATAGGCGTTCGTTTCGTCAACAACCCGATTGAATTGCGAAATTTGTTAGTGCACTTTTTATGGTCGCGTATACGCGAAATCTATCGAGACCAGTTTAAAGACCTCTACCCGGGTGCCGACAAACGACCTAAAATTAAAAAAAAGCAACAAGAACCTACCTCAGAAAATAATATTGCCCCCAGCGGGAATAATGGTAAAGAATAATAGGAGGTTATAAAATGAATACTATTCGTATCGGCGTTATAATGAATGGTGTAACAGGGCGGATGGGAAAAAATCAACATTTAGAACGCTCTTTAATGGCTCTGATACAGGAAGGAGGTTTGCTAACTAAAGAAGGTAAAAAGATAATACCAGAAATTATTCTGGTTGGTAGAAATGCACAAAAACTGTCCGAAATTTCAGAAAAATATTCGGGTTTGCCGTGGTCAACAGATTTGGATAATGTATTATCAGACCCCAAATATACCCTTTATTTCGATGCACAGACAACAGGTTTGCGATATTATGCTGTAAAAAAAGCCATACTTGCAGGTAAACATATATATTGTGAAAAACCTTCTGCTTCAAATCTATCGCAGGCGATGGAGTTATATAAACTGGCAGAAGAGAAAAAAGTAAAACATGGGGTTGTTCAAGATAAACTCTGGCTACCCGGTATATTAAAACTATCCCAACTTATTCGTCAGGACTTCTTTGGCAGGATACACGAAGTCCGCGGTGAATTTGGTTATTGGGTATTTACGGGGGAGTTTGAACCTGCACAGCGTCCTTCATGGAATTATAAGAAATCCGAAGGAGGCGGAATTGTTCAGGATATGGTATGCCATTGGCGTTATCTGGTGGACAATCTTTTCGAGACTATTACAGATATCAATTGTATGGCAATGACACATATTCCTCAACGATGGGATGAATCAGGCAAACCTTATATCTGTGATGTAGAAGATGCCGCTTATACTACTTTTCTAACCGAGAGAGGCATAATTTGTCATTTCAATTCTTCGTGGTGCACACGCGTTCGCAGAGATGATTTGCTGACTGTGCAGGTAGATGGAATTAATGGTTCCGCCGTTGCTGGATTAAGAGAATGTTACATACAACCGGCAGAAAGCACACCCAAACCTGTATGGAACCCGGATATTCCACAACCTATTAATTTTTATGAAGGATGGATGAAAGTTCCTGATAGATTGCAATATGACAATGCTTTTAAGGCACAGTGGAAATTGTTCTTACTTCATATTGTAGAAGATAGCCCCTTCCCATGGAATTTATTAGAAGGAGCAAAAGGAGTTCAATTAGCCGAACTGGCATATCAAAGCTGGCAGGAACGGAGATGGCTTAAAGTCCCACCTTTGTAAACAGAAACACGACAATAATTCATATTTCATTCATGCAAATTCGTTTAATTTGTGGGAATATGGGAATAGAAAATACAGGCAGGGATGGGTGTTTTTAATGACATGAGGAAAATTGATAGGGATATTTATCGGTTTTATCTCTTTCAACAATTCCATTTATTCTGCTGTATATTTGTGAATCGTTGGAGATGGGAATAACATATTATCACTTAATAACTCCATCTGTTCTGCTATGTATTTGTGAGAGAATTTAGTAGAAACGAAAACTGTCATTAGAATCTGCACCACCACCACCTCTTCGTTTTCCGGCTATGTATTTGTGAGGGGATTTAGTAGAAACGAAAACTGTCATTAGAAGCAAGGTTAAGAGGGCGATTGGTCAATCGCCCTCTTAACTTTATTTTTTTTTATTATATACACCTTACCATATCTAAACTCTTGCTGAACTCTATCCGCTCAAACTTAAACCTATACACCACTAATCCATAATGTGGAGACGAATAAACATTCGTCTCAATATCTTTATGTAAATATCACCGCCTAATGGTCTCGAGTTTCAAATTGAAATTCCGTGGAGACGAATAATTATTCGTCTCTACTTTACTAACATCAACAGCCGTCCATAAGTAAGTCGGGTTTTTTCCAGAACACTGCCTCGTATTGGCGACTATTTCCGACAACAGATAGAACACTTATGAATACATCTCCTTATCCAGCCAACCTGTTCGGAGGAGCAAAAAGGGTAGGTGGTATAAGTTTTAAGCAATCCCAAGGCTTGCAGGTACCGGCAGATTCTTCATCATCGGCTATCTTCTTGGCTACTTCCATAATCTCCATGCTTGTTCGATTTTTTTTGAATCTTCATTCAGAATTTTTGAAGATTGCATTTGAGGGAACTATTTCATTAAGCCTCGAAGGAAGTAGCCTAAGGTTCCACATAAGAAACCGTAAATGAGAAGGAATAGGAGTTTTAAAATTTTTCCGCTATGTTTTCGCCAAAATAATCGAGTTTTTAAGAATAATTGTTGAAAGATTTTGGGTTCAATAATGGTAACGATTGCTGTGATGTTATCTTTACCACCATTTTCATTTGCGAGATTAACCAGTTTTTGAGCAATTTCCCCCGCTGTGCCTCCTTTACGGATAATTTCAAGGATTTGTTCGTCTGGGACCATATTGGTTAATCCGTCTGTGCAAAGTAGTAAAATATCACCTGAGACGGGGTGCCAGCGATATACATCTACCTCAATATCTGCATGTGTGCCGATACAACGGGTTACCACATGTTTTCGGGTATCTTTTTCCGCTTCGGAACGGGACATAAGTCCCTGTTTTACCTGTTCATCTATCCATGAATGGTCTTCAGTGTATTCTAAAATTTCGCCATTGCGGATATGATAGGCACGGGAATCTCCAACATTGGCAATATAAATTTTCCCGGGGATAATAATTGCAGCCAGAGCCGTAGTTCCCATAGGTCTGCTGCCTTTTACTAAATCTTTATTAGTTTTGTATATGCTTTCATTGGCTTTTTGAAATGCATCACGGAGTAGCGGTAGAGGTCCTTCATCTCTTAAATCTTTAACCTCATCATTTTTATTTTCCTGCCACGGTTCTTGTTTGAGTATATCCTTGATTAGCGACACAGCTAATTTACTTGCAACATCACCTGCGATGTGTCCTCCCAAGCCATCAGCCACAATCAAAAGAGCCCCGTCTTCAAATAATTTTATATCTGTGGATTCTGTTCGGAAGATACCGAAGAAGTCCTCATTTTTTTCTTTTTTGCGTCCCTTGTCGGAAAGTCCTGCGATATCTAATTTCATTTCAAAACGACCTTTATCACGAATTACATCTTATCGTATTCAATAATGGTAAAATAATGATAATACAACCACTTATATTTTTGGAAATTATCTTTTTGTCTAAGTAATTTTGCAAGAGGAATTTTCGATTAAGAGTTAGAATTATACATCAGTTTAAGTGAATATTCGCAATTTATATTTCGTCTTTTATAAATGGATAAATAGATTGAAAATTGAATATGTAATTATGACCTTAGAAAGGGTAAATATATGAAATATTTTAAGATACCAGAATTTTATGCCATAGTTATTCTGAATATGGCACTTGCATCTACGATTTGTGTATTTGCAGACACAGAATTTCCTCTACATGGACGCGTAAGTTATGATGCGGAGAGCACCCTTATTAGAGGAATGGATGATGAGGATTGGAGCCGTGCAACATTAAATACACTTGTGCTAACAGGGGATACTTTGTGGGTGGATAAAGGAGGAAGCACAGAAATTGAATTTCCAGAGGGTGTTTTCTTCCGTATGGCAGATGCCTCTAAAGCGAAAATAGTCCAGATTTCACCGGAATTATCTATCTATGGGATAACAGGCTCTTTTTATATTGAACGAGTGCTTCGTAGTTCTGGAACGGTTTCTCTTACTTCCCCCTCATGTAAGATTACTTTTGACCCGGATACCTGTGTTCGCATAGATATTGGGGAAAGTGGGACAACACGAGTTTCTACGCGTTGGGGAAAAGCCTATGTAACAACAGAGCGCGGGGGGAATGAAGTTGTTAGTAGTGGCAAACAATGCTGGGTTGATGTTGGATATCTACCTTCTGAAGTTGTTTCATTTGCGACAACCGAGATGGATTCCTTTGACCGATGGAATCAAGGGCGGTCAGAATTGCTCTCTGCTCCTGTGAAAACACCTCCAAAATATGTAGAAGTTACAAGTCGTACAATTGGATATACGGAATTATCCGATTGTGGAGACTGGGTGCTTATTGATGAACGATACTACTGGAGACCAACGGTTGTTGTCGATTATGTTCCGTATCGCACAGGATATTGGACTTATGTCCCTGCGATAGGTTCGGTTTGGGTAGAGACCTATCCTTTTGGGTATATTACGACGCATTATGGTCGCTGGGTCTATTATGATAGTTATGGCTGGGTCTGGGGATATGACCCGGTATGGAGCCCTGCATGGGTGGCTACCGTTCGTTGTGGTGATTATTTTGTGTGGACACCCGTAGATTTCTATTGCCGTCCGGTTCGTGTCTCTACAGGGGTTAGTTTTACTGTGGGTGGCTTAAACTTTTATGTAGGTGCTTGTTCCTATGTTCCGGCTACTTATGTTTATACCTCGCCTTACTATATTGCACCGGTTGCCCCCACCGTTGTTAATTACATTATTACCAATCCGACAAATGTTTATATCTGGAATATAGAACGGTATCCTTCTCCAAGAGTGCGCATCCCATATCAAAATTCCATGCCGATGGTGCGTGATTATAATCCGCCGCGAACAATTCGAGGAATTTCTAACTATAACAATTCGGGAATGCTTGCACGAGCCCGTGTAGATGAATTAGAGAGTTATTTTGCACGGAGAACTTCAACACAAGGTTTTCGGGGTCAAACGGAAATGCCCCCTTCTGTTATGCGAACGGCAATGTTGAATGAGCGTTCCAATTCTTTCCGTGAGATAAGACTAAACAATACCTCTCCAAGGGCGACAGCAATTCGCTTTGACAACGAAGGTTTTTCTCCAAGAGATTCTTCTATTGACCGCAGTTCAATTCGTGGTAAAAAAAGTGATACCGGATTTACGCGTGCTATAGAGAGAAATACACAGATACGGTCTAACCATGAAAGTGGAGATTTTTCTGTCCGAAGTGCTGATGTTAGAAATACACTTCGTTCGGAATCATCTCCGACAAGAGTTGTAAATACACCTATAGTTAACAGAGAGATAAGAAACTCCTTGTCAGGGACATCGAATCGTTCAGAAGGTATATCCCGCAAAGGAATTGAATCGCCCTCTTTTTCAAGATTAGATATGGATGGAGAACGAAAACCCCGTGATTACAATCCATCCGGTAGCGGTTCCTCTTCAGGCCCTACCCGAACAACCCCTCGAAACGATTCGGGCTCGGGGACAACGAATCGCGATAGAGACAATACTACACCGCGTTCCACCCCCACAGACCGTAGCAATCCAGGTAATCGCGGAAATACGAGAGGTTCTGGTTTAAATTGGGATAATATCAAACAGACACCTTCGGACAGGTATACTTTTGGCTCTGTAAGAGCCCGAGAAGAAACTCCTCAACGCACATCGGTTCCCGACTTTCAAATTCGTTCAACGGATAGTAATAGAGGAGCACATACCTTTTCAACGAGGTCTATGAATGAAGCCAGTGTAAATATACCCCATGAGAGGTCGTCTGTTCGTGAAAACTCCGGTATTTCTGTTCGAACACTTCCTCCGCAGAAGTATACTTCTACTTCTATTCCTGATACTCCAAGAGAAAATACATCTCTTTTCGGGTCAAGGAATACAAGTAATAACACAAGTTTTTCTGTCCCATCATTTAATAGAGGCAATTCGAGTACATCGAGGTCCTCTATAAGTTCACCTCCATCCCGTCCTATGACAATAGATGTCCCACGAGTGGAACGCAATTCTGCTCCGTCGAGTTTTTCAGTCCCCAAAATAGATACACCTTCCTTTGCTACGCCAAGTACACCTTCTTTTCAAAGACAATCGCCAGGATTTTCAACGGGCAGGTCGTCTATAGGTGGCAGAGGGATACGGTAAGAATTAAAAACAACCATGATAAGGAATGTATTATGAAACAGCAGACTAAAAAAGACAAGAAGATGGGATTGTATTTAGGGATATTACCTTTTATTCTTATCGCATTCACAGGTTGTCCCATTATTATCGATGAAGCAGAATATGAACGCGGTTTTAATGATGGTTTTGCTCAGGATGATTATTATTGGGCAGGTTTTTTTGATAGTTATGATACCATCAATGGTGGAACGATTTATTATCAGGGCGATAAAATCCCGCAGGTAGAAAGCCCCGCTTATGACGCAGGTTATTATGATGGTCTATGGTTTGCTTACAATGATGGTTACTTTGTGGAATACGACTACGCTTTTACTATCGGTTTTAGTGAAGGTTATGATTGTGCCTACCAGTCCGGCTGGCAAACATTTCTCGCAACTGATAAGCATGTGGAATGGTTAGACGGTGGTTTTTCTGACGGATATAATGATGGCTTCTCCGAAGGAAGGGTATTTGGTGCGTATGATTATTATAATGGACTTCCTTTTGATTGGTTGGACGCCATGATAGATTATCGCAGTGGGACAGATTTATCTATGGCGGGTGTTGCTACTGGAGACAATGGTCCCGTAATTCTATATGAATGGGGAACAGACCCGAAAACACTTTTGAAATCAAAGAGGAATGTAGATGTTGTGGGTCGTTCCATCCGTTTCACAGCCAAAGATAAAAATTCTAATGCAAAATTTTCTCCACCGGATATAAGTTATAGACCGATGATTCCCGATGCCGAAAAAGAATACAACATCAAGCCTGCTACCTCTCCCCGATATGCTGTAAAACCCCTTACACTCACTTCAACATGGCTTGAACGGATTAATCAATACCGATCTGCTCTTGGGCAAAAATAACAAGGCTGTTATCTCTGACAGGAATAGCCCCAAGAATTTTTAGCATGCAGATATGTCCTACCCATGAGGTATTCGTCTATGCAACGAGCCGATTCCCTTCCTTCGGAAATTGCCCAAACAACAAGGGATTGTCCTCTACGAGCATCGCCTGCGGAGAAAAAGCCACGCCGTGTGGTCATGTATTTGTTGTCTGTCTTAATCGCTTTTCCAAAACGAGTGGTATAAAGTTCAATCCCCAATTTTTCCACAAACAGGTCGGATTCCGGTGCGACAAAACCCATTGCCAGCAGCACCAGTTCGCAGGGCAATTTCATGTCTGAACCGGGAATTTCCCGAAACCGTTTTTGTCCATTTTCATCGGTATACCATTCTACACGAACCAAATGAATGGCTTTCACATAACCGCGTTCATCGCCTTCAAATGCTTTTGTAGAAACGCTGAATAATCGTTCGCCTCCTTCTTCATGACTGGACGATGTTCGAAGTATCATAGGCCATTGAGGCCAGAGATTATCTCCTGTTCGTTCTAAAGGAGGACGGGGTAAAAGTTCCAGATTTACAACAGATTTACAACCCTGTCGAATACTTGTCCCAATACAATCGGAACCTGTATCGCCACCTCCAATTACAATGACATTTTTATTTGTGGCTAATATTTCTTTCCCATCTATCTTTTTACCCAATACCCTTCGTGTGCTTTGTGTAAGAAATTCTAACGCGGTATGAATACCTGCGAGGGAAGAGCCCGGTATATTCATGCTAGTAAAAGTTCGAGCGATGGTAGAGCCTATTGTAAATAAAACGGCATCATATTCTAATAATTGTTCTACAGGTATGTTTTTCCCCACTTCCGAAGAACAATGAAAAGTTACCCCTTCATCTATGATTTGATTAATTCTTCTCCAAACGACGGATTTATCTAATTTAAATCCGGGAATTCCATACATCAGTAAACCACCGGGTTCATCGGCTCTTTCAAATACATCTACATAATGACCGGCTCGATTAAGTTGCTGGGCAGCAGCAAGACCACTGGGACCCGAACCTATTATAGCAACTCGTTTTCCGGTGCGATGTTCCGGTGGTTCTGGTTTAATCCATCCTTCACGCCATCCGCGTTCTGCAATTTCATATTCAATTTGCTCAATGGTTACAGGAGGTTCATTAATCCCTAAAACACAGGATGCCTCACAAGGAGCCGGACAGACCCTTCCTGTAAATTCAGGAAAATTGTTTGTAGAATGCAGCACTTCCAGTGCCTGTTTCCAATCGGCATCCTTTACAAGGTCATTAAAATCAGGAATTTGATTTCCTAATGGACAACCATGATGACAAAACGGGACACCACAGTTCATACAGCGATATGCCTGCTGTCGAATTTTTTCTTCCGGCAGGGAATGGTGGAATTCACAGAAATGCTTTATCCGTTCCTGGGGAGGGTCTTCCGAACCTAATTCCCTTTTATAAACCATGAAGCCTTTTGATTTTTCAGGGAACATAAAAATTCTCCATTAACCTGTTTTTAATAGAGGTACTTCTTGTTGATTGTTCATTTCTTTTAATGCTCGTGCGTAATCTTTAGGCATAACTCGAATAAAATGTTCAAGTTCTTTGTCCCAGTTTGCGAGAATTTTATATGCGATTGGGCTTTTTGTATATTTCAAATGTCGTTCTAACAAATACCGAAGTTCCGGTATGCTTTTTTCATGCAGAGGTTTAAGTTCTACTGTTTGTAAATTGCACTTTATCTCAAACTCGTTATCAGGGTCATAAACAAACGCAATACCGCCGGTCATTCCTGCGGAGAAATTGCGACCTGTTTTTCCTAATATAACAGCCCTACCTCCTGTCATATACTCACAGCCATGGTCGCCTACCCCTTCTACGACAGCCCATGCCCCTGAATTGCGAACACAGAAACGTTCTCCAGCCACCCCACGAAAATACACTTCACCCCTGGTAGCACCGTATAAAGCAACATTTCCCACTACAATGTTTTCCTCAGGAATAACGGGACTTTCAGGAGGCGGTGTCACTATGATTTTTCCACCGGATAAGCCTTTACCGATATAATCATTGGCTTCACCTATCAGGTTTAAAGTAACTCCTTGAATGATAAATGCTCCAAAACTCTGTCCGGCTACGCCATAGCAATCAATCCAGACGGTATCTTCAGGAAGATGACCTGTATACATTCCTAAACGATGTCGTCGAGTGAGTTCGCTTGAAAGAATAGTCCCTACGGTTCTATGTATATTCCTAACCGAAATCGAAAAACGAACGGGTTCTTTTCGTTCTAAAGCAGGTTTGGCTTTTTCTAATAATAGATTGTCAAGGGCTTTTTCTAATCCATGGTCTTGTTTTTTGCTGCAGTATAATGTTGTGCCTTCCCACGGTTGGGCTTTTGCCAAAACTGCAGATAAATCTACCTTTTGGGCTTTCCAGTGGTTTGGATTTGGGTCATACTCTAAAAAGTCACTTCGCCCTATCATATCGTTGAATTTACGGAAACCTAATTCCGCCATTATCCGCCGTACCTCTTCGGCTACAAAGAAGAAATAATTCACCACATATTCCGGCTTTCCTTCAAATTTCTTGCGTAATTCCGGGTCTTGTGTTGCGATACCAACCGGGCAGGTATTGCTATGGCACTTTCGCATCATTATACATCCACTTACAATCAAAGGTGCCGTTGCAAAGCCGAATTCGTCAGCCCCTAATAATGCTCCGATAACTACATCTCTACCTGTTTTGAGTTGCCCATCTACCTGCACTGTAATACGGTCTCGCAGGTTATTTTTAACAAGGACTTGATGGGTTTCTGATAACCCCAATTCCCAGGGTAACCCAGCATGTTTGATTGAACTTAATGGGGAAGCACCTGTTCCTCCATCATGTCCACTGATAAGGACTAAATCGGCTTTCCCTTTGGATACACCCGCGGCGATTGTCCCTACACCTACTTCGGATACTAATTTCACGGAGACTTTTGCATAAATATTTGAGTTTTTTAAGTCGTATATCAATTGTGCCAGGTCTTCTATGGAGTAAATATCGTGATGAGGAGGAGGGGAGATAAGTTCCACACCCGGTGTTGAGTATCGAACTTTGGCAATGTGTTCATATACTTTATGCCCCGGTAATTGTCCCCCTTCTCCCGGTTTGGCACCTTGAGCCATTTTAATTTGCAGTTCATCAGCATTGACAAGATATTCGTTAGTTACTCCAAACCTTCCGGAGGCTACTTGTTTAATGGCACTGCGTTTGCTATCGCCATTAGGTTCCGTGATAAATCGTTTTGGGTCTTCTCCCCCTTCTCCTGTATTACTTCTTCCACCAATACGATTCATAGCAATAGCGAGATTTTCATGGGCTTCTTGACTAATAGAACCGTAAGACATGGCTCCTGTGCAAAACCGTTTTACAATCTCTGAAGCGGGTTCAACTTCTTCCAGCGGTATTGGATTTCCTTTCTTAAATTTGAGAAGTCCACGAAGTGTTGCAAAAGTCCGATTGCGATTATTAACCTCTTCGGCAAATTGCTGGTATTTCTGCCAGCTGTTTAATCGGGTTGCATGCTGAATAAGAGCGATGGTTTCCGGATTCCATTGGTGAAATTCCCCCCGCTGACGCCAACGATAAGCCCCACCAATGTCCAATTCATTTTCACGATATTTTAATGGATTATAAGCCATTTCATGACGCGCTAAAGTTTCCTTGGCTATGTCTTCAAAGCCCAATCCTCCTATGCGTGATGGTGTGCCTGTAAAACAACGGTCAATTACTTCCTGACCTAAACCTAATGCTTCAAAAATCTGGGCACATCGGTAACTTTGCAGGGTAGAGATTCCCATTTTAGACATGGTTTTTAATAGCCCTTTTTCAATGGCTTTAATATATTTTTTATGGGCTTTACCAGGATATTCTTCTATAATTTTTCCTTTCTCAACACCTTCTGAAATGGTTTCAAATGCAAGGTAGGGATTAATAGCCCCGGCTCCATATCCACATAGCAGGGCAAAATGCATAACTTCACGAGGTTCCCCGCTCTCAACAACAATTCCACAGCGGGTTCGTTTGTGAACACGAACAAGATGATGATGAACAGCACCTGTGGCTAATAAACTGGGTAAAGGTGCATGATGAAGCCCAGCTCCACGGTCGGAAAGAATCAAAATAGTGGCTCCATTATCCACATGCTTTTCTGCTTCTTTGCAAATTCTATCTATGGCGTTTAAGAAGCCTTGAATACCTTCTTTTACTGAGAATAATGTGCTGATAGGTTCCGCACGATGTCCCTTTTTCTTCAAATTGCGAATGTAAGTTACCTGAGCATTGGTGAGAATAGGGGAATGTAGATGTATCATCTGACAATCTTCAGGGGTTTCATCTAAAAGATTATATTCCCGTCCGATATCCGTTTCGAGAGACATTACAATCTCTTCCCGTATAGGGTCTAAGGGAGGATTGGTAACCTGTGCAAACAATTGTTTGAAATAGTTAAATAATAATTGAGGTCGTTCGGAAAGAACAGCCAGCGGCACATCATTTCCCATAGAACCCACAGGCTCTGCTCCCGTTTCTGCCATCGGTTTGAGCAAAAGTGAAATATCTTCTTCTGTATAACCGAAAATTTTTTGCCTTTTCCGTAAGGGAACTAATTCATTTGTGGGTCTTGTTTCCAGCACTTCTCTCGGAAAAATAATACGGTTCAAATTGAGCCATGCACGATAAGGTTTTCTATGGGATAAGGTTTCTTTAATTTCATCATCATCAACAATTCGTTTTTCGTTTAAATCCACAAGGAACATACGCCCCGGCTGTAATCGCCACTTCTTTATTATTTTTTCCTGCGGTATATCTAAAACGCCTACTTCAGAAGCCATAATGACCTGCTGGTCTGTAGTAATCCAATAGCGAGCCGGACGAAGTCCATTGCGGTCAAGAACCGCACCTATCTGCACCCCATCTGTAAAAGCCATACATGCAGGACCATCCCATGGCTCCATCTTACAGGCATGAAATTCATAGAAAGCCTTCTTGAAATCGGGCATACTTTCATGATGACTCCAGGGTTCGGGTATCATCATCATCATGGAATGGGCAATACTACGACCGCCACGGACAAGCAATTCAAAAGCATTGTCAAAAATGGCAGAATCACTGGCACCTTCTGTTAAAATGGGAAATAATTTCTTTATATCGTCTCCATAAAGAGAACTCTTCAAATCAGATTCGCGAGAACTCATAAGATTAATATTCCCTCGCAGGGTATTAATCTCCCCATTATGGGCGAGGAAACGGAATGGCTGTGCTAATTGCCAGCTGGGAAGTGTATTTGTGCTATACCGCTGATGAATAATGGCTAAGGCACTTTCTACTTCCGGGTCTGCCAAATCTTCGTAATATTTATCCATAACCTCGGGCAAAAATAAACCCTTGTATACAATTGTCCTTGCAGACATACTTGTTATGTAAAAAAGATTTTTTTGTTCCCCGAGAAATTGTCGAATTTTATGAGAGGCAGACTTGCGGATAATAAATAATTTGCGTTCAAAAGATTCAATATCCGGACAGGTGACATTCTTTACAAAAATTTGTTCAATAATGGGTTCGTTAGAACGGGCAAGCCAACCAATACATTGAGAATTTCGCGGAACCTCACGCCATCCTAAAAATTCCTGACCTTCTTCAATGATGGTCTGCTTTAAAATTTCTTTGCAAGTATTTCTTAATTGATTATCTACAGGAAGAAAAACCATTCCTACGCCATATTGCCCCGGCGAAGGCAAATCAAATCCTAAACCAGGGGATTGCTTTTCGAAAAAACGATGGGGAATATGAAATAAAATACCACAGCCATCACCTGTTTCGGGGTCGCAACCACATGCTCCACGATGTGTAAGATTTACCAATATACGAAGAGCATCTTTTACTAATTGATGAGTTCTCTTCCCATCAATGTTTACAATAAAACCTACGCCACAAGCGTCATGCTCAAAAAAAGGCTCATACAATGTTTTTTGTTGGTGAGGTTCTTTCTGCATTTTGTTAACTCCAAGCAAAATATTTAATAAATAATAATTATATTAACATACATTATTGTATAAAATCAACATACAAATTATCTTCAAAAATTCCAATATGTATTAAATCATTATATTTTAACAAAAATTTTTATAAAAACACTTTGTTATTTTATTAAAAGATAAAAAACATACAAAAATGTATTAATTTTTATTTCAATTATGATAAAAATGATAATTATATATAGTAAATTATTTACAAAAACATTTGATTAATCTTAAAAAGTCTGGAAAAATTTTTAACTTTTCGATAAGAAATTTTTCTGTTATGCAAAAATAATAAGGTAGAAATTTTTATATATAGTAGAAAATCTATTTTTTTTGATTACCTATAGGACATAGATAACGGATTTATATTTTCTTTCCCAATCGTAAGGTACTGTATGCCGTTCCATTACCTTGTTGTAAGGTCAATAGGGGAAGAAATCAAACACAAAGGAGGCGTAGAAAATTTTCACAAAGGATACAGAAGAAGGCAAAACATGTTTTGCCTTTATATAAAACAATTCAACAGGATTTACAGGGCTCAAAGGATATTTATATATCACGAATGCAAGACGGAATTTTTCCTTTTGTTTTTATTCGTGTTTATTTGTTAAATTCGTGTTTGTGATTTTTTAACCAATTTAAAATACAGTTTTTACAGGGGAAAAGCAGCTTATATCAAGTTGTGAAAAATTTTCTTTTATTCTTCGTTGCTATTTGAGTTTGAGATTTTTAATAAAAAGTGATTTTTTTGTTAAAAAGTTTTTATTTTATGATATTTTCATGATATATTAAATTTAAGATAAAGAATATTATATTCATCAGGAGGTAGTGATATGGGCACTGCAAATTCAGATAGCAAAAACTCCCATGAAAAAGAATTATGTGTAGAAAGGGAAGGGAAAGATAGCAAGGCGTATATTTTTCAGGCGGTATGGTTCAAGAAACCCAACGGTTCTCGAAGATACAGTACTTATTTAGCCGCTGCAAATCCTATTGCGGCGAAGTATGGAGCACATCGTGTTGTTGGTCTTGTTCCACGCGAGATTATTCGTGGAGATTTTCATCCCGATTATTTTTGTGTAATTGAGTGGCCCTCGATAGACCATTATTACCAATTTTTAAAAGACCCACACTATCAGAGCATTGCTCCTATGCGAGATGAAGCCGTTGAAAAGGTAATAGTACTTGATTGTTTCCGTATTAGTTAACAGTTACCATTTTATTCGGAGGTGCATACTTTTAAGTTGTGTTAATTGATAATAGCCGTAATGGGAGAGAGAAGCACCTCGTCCTGTATCTTTAACACCAGTCCATGGCAGTGCCGGGTCTAAATAATCGCAACGGTTCATATAAAATGTTCCTGTCTCGACCCGTTCTCCAATTCTTTTGGCTCTTTCGAAATCCGATGTCCAGATAGACGCTGTTAATCCGTAGGGGCTATCATTCATATATTCAATGGCTTCTTCATCATTATGGACAGGCAAAATACCAATTACAGTTCCGAAACTTTCTTCCTGCATGAGGGAAGATTTTTGGGGTGCATCTGCAACTACAGCCGGTGCAAAGAACCAACCCTGGTCGGGCACTTCAAATTCATCTGGACTTACAACTAATTTACCTCCCTGAGCAACTGCTTCTTCTACTTGTTTTTTAAGGAACTGGCGAGCCGATGAAACGGCAAGGGGTCCTAGGGTTGTTTCTTTTTGCATTGGGTCGCCCAATTTATATTGGCGGGTTAGTTCCACAAAGGCTTCGACAAATTGGTTGTAAATTGGCTTTTCGACATAAATCCGTTCTACAGCACAGCAGGATTGCCCTGCATTGTAGAAAGCACCGTCCACACAATTGGCTACCGCATAATCGAAATCGGCATCCGCACAAACATAAGCGGGGTCTTTTCCTCCCAATTCCAGTTCCTGATTGATAAATCGTGTAGAGGCACTTTGAACGACTTCGTGTCCACCACGAACAGAACCTGTAAAGGATACAAAGCCAATTTTCGGGTGTTTAATTACCGCGTCGATGACCTGATGGTCTGCGATGATGTCTTGTATTAGTCCTTTCGGTGCTCCTGCCTTTTCAAATGCTTCTACAAAGGCTTTTCCACAAAGGGGAGTTAATCGGGCATGTTTTACTATTACAGCATTGCCTGCCATAATTGCGGGGATAATTACATTAACCGCAATCAGCAAAGGATAATTCCAAGCGGCAATATCGAGCACAACACCGATAGGTTCGTGTCGGATATATCGTACAAATCCCGGCTTTTCAGGTAAATATTCATCTGCTAATGTCTGTTCTGCGATGGAAATCATATATTGAGCACGGTCGAGCATGGTATTAATTTCATTTTGGGATTGCTGTAAAGGTTTACCCATTTGCTCTGTAATTTCACGGGCAATGTTATCCCGATTTTTTTCAAATTCTTTCATAAATTTCAAGCACAACTCTTTCCGTGTATTCATAGAAGTAAAACGCCATTCTTGAAATGCCTTATAGGCATTTTCTATTTTCTGATAAGCATCCTCGATGGTATCCATCGGGAAGGAATAGACTTCTTTTTCGGTATAGGGATTAATAACTTTCAGTTCTTTTTTGGACATGTTAATGCTCCTTTTCTAAAAAAGTGTTTGTTATAAATTCAAGAATATATAGAAATTCAGATTATTCTATGCAAAATACCTTGCCCGTTTCTAATTCATAATAAACAGGGACAATTTTTACTTTTCCGAGCGATTCTTTTTCTGCTATGGGTTTACAGTCTTTTCGTATCTGTCGGGCAATATTTTTTGCATGTTCACAGGTACAGGAGTTGATAAGTTGTTGTATATTTGAAGGAGATGTTTCCTGTTGCAATAAAGGCTGAACGATTGGGGTTATATATTTGAATAATTCGTGAATATGAGTATCTTCATGCCCCGAATTCTTTGTTGGTTCTTTTTTTTGCAATTCATTAACAACAGCAGTAACGGCGCCACATTGACTATGAGCCATGACTAATAGAAGGGGTGTGTGAACATGCAAAACACCATATTCAATACTTGCCATCGCTGATTTGCACAGGACATTTCCTGCAAGTCGGACGATGAAAAGGTCCATAATACCACAGTCAAAGATAAGTTCCGGAGGAACACGAGAGTCGGAGCAAGAAAGAATCGTTGCAATGGCATAATCCCCTTGAGATGATGTTGAAGAAAGCATTCTTCGTTTTGGGTCAGAATTTGGATGAGTAAGATTTCCCTCCACAAAACGACGATTTCCTTCCATTAAAAAACTTAATACTTCATCAGGCTTTGGTTTTTGTTTTTCGGAATGCTTTTGACTCATTTAACTACCCTTTCTTTTTTATGGAAAGTATAATATACCTTTACTCCTGTCTTCTAAAAATAAACTTATAACCATCGAAAAAATTACAGACAAATAATAAAAATTATGATATAATTTTAATGTATAAAAATCTACAAAGACATAGGTAATGACTATCTTAATGTTACTCAATTTTTTCTTTGACAGGTTCGGCAACTAATAGAATAAAAAAGTTTTTGGTATATTTTATTAAATTAGAAGATGAATATTTAAGAGAAATAAAAAGGAAATCTAAACTTGTTAATAGTAGTATTATTATAATAATATAAATTATAGAATGACAAGATAGATTTTCAGAATTTTTTTGAAAAAAAGATTAAAGTTTTAAATTTTCTTGCCGAAATATAGATTAGAGTATAAATGGAATAAATAGGAGATATACTATGTCAGGCACATTTAATATTGGTGGATTGGTTTCGGGGTTAGATACGAATACAATTATTAATCAGTTGATACAAATTGAGCGTCAGCCGATAACTCGTCTCCAGCAGAGGGTAACGCAATTACAAAGTCAAAGAACTGCCATACAAAATGTGCGAACTGCTTTAACAACACTTCGGAATAGACTACAGGATTTTAATTTAAATAATATTTTCACTGCATTCAAATCTACCAGTTCTGAAACGAGTGTGGTTCAGGCGAGTGTATCCGATTCCAATCCTGTATTAGGCACATATCAGGTGGAGGTAATCCAGTTAGCATCAGCGACAGTAGCGAATAGTAGTGGACGGGTAAGTTCTGCTATTGACCCCAATGTGGCATTAGAAAATAGTGGACTTACAACAACTGTTCAGTCAGGAACTTTTACGATAAACGGGGTTGGGTTTAATGTTGACCCTGCCACACAAAGTTTGAATGATGTTATTTCAATGATAAATTCAAGTAGTGCCGGTGTAACGGCTACCTATAATGCGAGTGAGGACCGAATTTATCTCCAAAATACTACAGCGGGAGATACCACACGAATAGTTTTAGGTAGTTCCAATGATACAAGTAATCTAATATCTGCCTTAGGCTGGACAAATGCGGTTCAGTATACAAATGGTAGTGGTTCTACGGAATTAAAGAGCCGACAACCATTAGGAGCAATAAACACAACTGTTAAGTTAGAAGACCTGAATTTGCAAAACGGAGCCATAACAGGTGGTTCGTTTAGTATTAATGGATTTAGTATTACTATAGACCCGTCAGCAGATACATTAGCAGATGTAATTTCAAGAATTAATGCTTCTGATGCCGGTGTAACGGCAAGTTATGATTCCACTACCGATACATTGCGATTTGTTTCAAAAGATATGGGCAGTCGGCTCATTCGATTTGGAGGTCCTTCGGATACCAGTAATTTCCTTTCCGTAATGAATCTTACTTCTGCTACTCAAACGGCAGGTTCGGATGCGACTTTTAAGATTAACGGCGGAGCAGAACAAACAAGGAACAGTAATGTCGTTACAGATGCGATTACAGGGACTACATTAACATTCTTAAAAACGGGAACATCCACCGTTACCATTGATACGGACGAAGATGCGGTGGTTCAAAATATACAGAATTTCCTGACGGCTTTTAACGGTGCAATAAAGGGGATTCGAGAATCCACAGCATCGGGAGCCGTTTTAAGTCGGGAATCTTCTATCCGTGAAATAGCTTCTTACTTACAACAAACCTTTTTCAATACAGTTAGTGGTATTTCAGGACCGTATCAGAGTTTAGCGGATATCGGTTTTTCAACAGGGAGTGATTTTGATTCCTCGGCTATTCCCAGTATTAGTCTGGATGCTGATAAATTTAAAGAAGCATTGAGAAACAACAAAACAAATGTGACTGAATTGTTTTCTAATTCCTCCTCGACGGGTTTGGTAGATACTTTATTCCCCTATTTAGATGAAATTACAGGATACAATGGATTTCTAAACGAACGGATAAAGACAAATGGTTCTATTGATTCACAAATAAACTCGATAAACGACCAGATTTCAAGCATAGAATATCGTGTAAGCCAGAAAGAAGCAAGGCTTCGTCGCCAGTTTACTTTAATGGAACAGATGATGCAGAGCTTACAAGGACAAAATTCTTCATTAGCGAGATTGAGTGGCACTTTATAACATAAACATACTAAACAGGAGATGGGAACATGACACCTCAAACAGCAACTGTAAATGCTTACAAAGCGGTAAACATCAACACCGCATCACAGGGAAAGTTGATACTAATGCTTTTTGATGGTGCTATAAAAAGGGCGGAGGAAGCCATACGGCAGATAGAAAAGAACAATATTGAATCGGTGCACCGCAATTTAATCCGCGCCCAGGAAATTATTTCGGAACTTCGCAGTTCCTTGAAAATAGAGGTGGGAGGAGAAATCGCCCGGAACATTGACCGTATTTACGAATATATTTATTACCTTTTAGTGCAGGGAAATCTTAAAAAAGAAGTGAAACCTATCCGTGAAAGTATTGAATACATGAAAAGTATGCGGGAAACATGGAAAGAAGCTTTCGAGATATATCAAAAAGAAGAAGGGACAACCACATGCGGTGATATAGAAACACAAGAATTAAGACATCCCACAGGAACCTCCACTTTTAATCTAAGCATATAATCAGTTTTTAGTAATTATCAATATAAATCCGGAAACAAGACGATAGAATAGGCATAGAAAAAGATAGGGAAGATTGTTATTTGATGGTTCTTTTTTATTTGGTCACCGTTAGGATATAGGTAATAGGGAAATACATTTAAACGGCGAGTGAATTACCTCTTTTCGATAATTCTGTTTGATATATTTTATAACATAATGTGATAACCTATATAACCAATAGATTTATGGTTTCTTTATCAATCGTAAGGGCACGGTATACCGTACCTGTAGAGGACTATAAGAGCAAAAAAATTGTAGCTGAAACCTCCTGGCTTCGGTCTCTTTCCTCTTTGTGAACTCTTTAAATCTCTGTGTTCTCTGTGGTAAAAGTAATTAACTACAGAGGCAACGAAGGAGTGAGGGCGAAATATGTTTTGACCCTGCATAAAACAATTTAACAGGATTTATAGACTTCACAGGATTTGTATGTTACGAATGATAAAATGAATTTTTTCATTTGTTTTCATTTGTATTTATTGGAGTAATTTGTGGTTATAATTTTTTTATTGACTTAATCCAGTTCACAATGAGGAAAGGTAGCGTCTATCAAGTTAGGATATATTTTCATTTCTTCCCTATTTTGGGTGTTTTTCTTGGTTTAAAAACTATGTATTGCCTATGTATATAATTGTTAACTTTGTATATTACTCTATATTCTGTTTATGTTATCTTTATGTACTTCCCACCATAGTTCCCATTTTTGAATGTCTTCACCAAAATCTTGTCCAGTGATAACTTTCAAGGCTTCTTCCGCTGCGTTATATGGGAAACCTTCCTTTATCACATATTTACTATCTTTTTTAAGTATCAAAATCAGAGGCTCAACTGCCTGATAGTCTATTATTCCTTTCCGTGCTAATTTTTCTATTATCTGACAAGCAAACCAACGAGTGCCTATATCTTTATGGTTAAGTGTGGAAATCAATGGAGATATTACTTTGGGGTCTTCTATTTCAATCAAAGCATCTATTGTCTTTACCAGAATATCACCCTCTTCTTCCTTATTAAGTATTTCTATAAGAGGTTCTATGGCTCTGGGGTCTTTCATTTTTCCTAATGCCTCCACAGCGGCTTCTACAATATTTGTATCTTTATCTTTAAGTTTACTAATGAGAGATTCTATTCCACCTTCATTTAGTGCCTCTAATACTTTTTTCTTTGCCTTTGAACGACGCACCACGGATAGAACAATTAGAAATACAAGAAGAGCAAATACAATCAGCCCTATTACCCAATTTGTGTTAATTATAATATGCATACTCTTTTATCCTTTTATTAGGTTGTGTTTATGATGAGTAGCGAATAGTCCCCCATACCGTATGATTTGATGTCCAAAAAGGGAAGGAGTAAATCAAAGTTATAAGTTCGCTGTTTAGTAAACCCATACGAATCAAGGATAAGGATAGAAGTTTTTGAGACATTATATAATCATCGGTCTTCTTAATTAATAATATTCTATCAACTATACATATTATTTACTTATTTACATATAAATCTGAATATATAATATTAATAACAGCCGTTTATTGTTGCTATTATATCAATCATTTTTATCTCGTATAACTATTCTAAATGTTCGTATCTTATATCTACCTTTTTATCTTATTCCTTTTTTATATTTATTTCTTTGAAACAGATTATACTTGTCACTTTTTTTGTTCATTAAAATACAAAATTTATCCGACACGAATTGAAAATTTTATGGTATAATTCGTTTATATAGTACAAGTAACTATATATTTAATCAAGGGTTGTGTGATAAAAAAATTAACAAGAAAGGGTTGTGTATGAAAACAAAAATGTTCAATTCGAGCTCATGTTTTCTTTTTTGTCTTATCTTTTTTGTTTGGTTAGTTCCTGCAAATGTTCAGGCGCAAGCAATTCCAATATCCACTTTAGAGGAATTAAATAAAATAGGTCGGGACCCGAGTTATCCTTTGAGTGGTAACTATATATTAACAAGTGATATTGATGCTATTGATACCTTTAATTGGCCCGGTGGCTTTGAGCCTATCGGAAATAATTTGAATAGATTTTCAGGGACTTTCGATGGGCAAGGGTATATGATATACAATCTTTACATTAATAGACCTTCCGACGATTATATTGGTCTTTTCGGGTTTATTTACAACGGACAGGTTTCTAATTTAATCCTTGGAGATTGTGTAATAATAGGCCACGAATATGTTGGCGGTATTGTGGGCGATATATATACGGGTAGAGTGGAAAAATGCGCTGTTGTAAGGAGTGTTATAGAAGGTTCTGCTTACATAGGAGGTATAGCCGGGATTATTACGACAAATTCCAATGTAGAAAAGAATTTCGTTTCTGGTTCAATAGTTTGGTTGGGAGGTTCTACATCGAAGGAGTATTTTGGAGGTTTAGCGGGTTATGTAAACACTGGGAGCAGCATTCGAAATTGTTTTTCCTGGGCAGATATAAACACCTCTGTCACGGATATGCAATATGTTGGTGGATTAATAGGACATGTTGACAACAGTTTAGTCAGTACTTGTTACTCTACGGGAAGTATGCCAAATGGTGCTTATATGATAGGAGGATTATTAGGGGAAAGTGTAAATTCTACAGTAACGGATTGCGTCTGGGATATTGAAACAAGTGGTCAAACAACATCAGGAGGAGGCGTGGGAAAAACAACGGCGGAGATGATGAATTATGATACTTATACGGCGATGTCTTCCTGGAATATCTCTCTTTATCCGTGTGGGTTCTGTTCGACTACATGGGTAATTTACAATGGAGAGAGTTATCCATTTTTATGTTCGCTTTCTTCGAGTATTCCTAATGTAGTAGGTATGGATGAAACACCTGCGAGATTAGCAATAGCAGGTGCTAAATTGATTCCTGATGTTTATTATGTGTGTAGTAATACGGTTCCTTCTGGTACTGTAATTTATACCTCGCGAATGGCTGGTTGTTATGAGCCTTTGTTCAATACGGTCCAAGTTTATATATCTAGTGGAGCCTGTCCTGCTATTCATCTAACTTCTATTGAAGAAATACAGAAGATAGGTTATGACCCCGATTATCCCGCCGATAACGAATATCGTTTAGATAATGATATAGATGCTTCGGATACCATAAATTGGAATAATGGCGCCGGATTTATTCCTATTTATGAATTCAGAGGTAAATTCTATGGAGATGGGCACAAAATATCAAATCTATATATCAACAATACTAACCCATCCTATTATACGGGTTTGTTTTCAAGGATTCGATATGGTACTTCTACGGGAGGATTTGTACAACAACTGATTATTGAGAATGCTGATATTACTGGGACCACAGAAGTAGGAATTCTTGCGGGAGAGATATTAAATGATGGAGGCGGAGGAATATACCCAGCCCTGCAAAATATTGCGGTGAGTGGAACAGTTCAAGGAGTTCAAATGGTCGGTGGAATAGTTGGTGTTTCAACTGGAGATATATCAATCATAGACTGTTATAGTCGTGCTAATTTGATGACAATCCCAAGTTCAGACCCCTATATGGATTTTGGTGGTATCTGCGGCAGAATGGTGAAAGGATATTTAGCCACATCTTCATATATAGGAGAAATTTATATCAATGTGCATCCTACTATAAAGGGAGAAAATTCTGGCATAAAATCACCTCCTGGTGCCTACATTGGGGGACTTGTGGGCGCTGCTATGATGGCACCTACAATTTCTAATTGCCACGCAAATGCACAAATACGAAATATGGACTCTGCTTATGTTTATGTAGGTGGTTTGATTGGTTATACCGATAGTAATTTGCAACTTGTAAATTCCTATGCTGTAACAAGTTTCACGAATATAGTTTCTACCACGGGTGGTTTAATTGGGGGAGGTTTTCCGCCTATTACCGTTACAAGTTCATACTGGGATAAAGTATATTCAGGTGTGGATACCTCTTTTGGAGGTGGCACAGGTTTACCCACAGAAGAGATGAAACAGAAAAGTTCATACTCAGGATGGGATTTTACAAATATTTGGGGAATTTCAGATGGTGAATGTTATCCATTACTTCTTCAAGAATTGATACCTATGCCTAATGTGCGGAATATTTATATTGACAATGCAACACATATTCTTCGTTCGAGTGGAATAACTAATATTAGTATTGCAGAAGAGTGCAGTAACATAGTGCCTGAGAATTATGTAGTGAGCCAAAATGTGGCTCCAGGAGAATGGATAAAGGTGTTTCCATCAGACCCTGTAATTATATCGCGTTCTACAGGTATATGCCCTCCCATTTCCATAAATGACATCTCGCAAATTCAACTTATTGGAACCGACCCTGCATACCCGCTGGACGGCAATTATATCCTTGATTCAAATATAGATGCTTCTGACACTATGAATTGGGACGGAGGAAAAGGATTTCGCCCAATTTCTGGCTTCCAAGGGATTTTTAATGGCAATAGTCATGTTATTAGCAATCTCTACATCAATCGTCCTGAAGAAGACAATGTTGGATTGTTTGGGACAACAAATGACACAGCAAGATTGTTTGATATTTATCTTATGAATGCAAATATAGTTGGCCGTGTGGATGTAGGGATATTGGCGGGTCTGAATCTGGGACAAATTGGTCACTGTGGAGCCCATGGGCAGGTAAGTGGAACAAATTTTGTGGCAGGCTTGATTGGTGTTAATGGTGGCTACATAAGAGAGTCCCTTGCGGTAGTAAATGCTTCTGCCGATTTAGTAGTAAGTGGATTTATAGGAGAAAATGTTGGCACATATAATGTTGAGGAATGCTACGCTTTGGGAACAGTTACAGGTAATGATTATGTAGGTGGATTTTTAGGATACCTCCAGGCGGGATTAATCTCTAACTCCTATGCCAGTGTTGTGGTAAATGCTCCTGATACCGCAACGGAGGTAGGTGGTTTCTGTGGTTATGCGGTAAACCCTGCAAATATTATCAATTGCTTCTGGGATATTGATGTAAGTGGTATGAGTAGTTCTCAGGGAGGTGAAGGCAAAAGTACGGAAGAGATGAAGAAACCAGCAACATTTGTAGGCTGGAATTTCTTTTCGGTATGGGCAATTAATGAGGACGAAACTTACCCCTATTTGATGTTAGTACCACAACTTACAATCGATAATTATGAAGGTCAGAATTTTTCAGATGTTCAAAATATCTTGAATTATAGAGGATTTCTTACAACGAGCGTTGAGAGATGCCATCCTACTTATACGCAAGGAAAAGTAATTTCTAATAATTATGTTGGCTTGACGATGCCCATTTTTACAACGATAGATTTTCAGGTCTCTTCTGGTATCTGTACAACAGTTCCTGATGTAATTGGTACAACATTAATCACAGCAATAAATACGATACACTCAGCAAACCTAAATGTAGGTAATGTCACAGAAGAATGTAATAATACCTATCCTTCGGGAGTTATATTCTGGCAAGCCCCAGAAAAAGGTGAAATTGTTCCTGAGGGTACTGCAGTTGATTTGAAAGTATCCTCAGGTCCATGCCCCGAAGGAGAAGGGACCGTCGAAGGAACCCCTGAAGGAACACAGGAAGGGACGCCTGAGGGTGTCGTTGAAGGAACCCCTGAAGGAACACCGGAAGGGACACCCGAAGGCGTCGTTGAAGGAACCCCGGAAGGAACACCCGAAGGTGTCGTTGAAGGGACACCGGAAGGAACTCCTGAAGGGACACCGGAAGGTGTCGTTGAAGGAACCCCTGAAGGAACACCGGAAGGGACACCCGAAGGTGTCGTTGAAGGAACACCGGAAGGAACTCCGGAAGGGACGCCAGAAGGTGTCGTTGAAGGAACCCCGGAAGGAACACCGGAAGGGACACCCGAAGGTGTCGTTGAAGGAACACCGGAAGGAACCCCGGAAGGGACACCCGAAGGTGTCGTTGAAGGTACTCCTGAAGGTATGCCAGAAGGAACACCCGAAGGCGTCGTCGAAGGAACCCCGGAAGGAACACCCGAAGGTGTCGTTGAAGGTACTCCGGAAGGAACACCGGAAGGCGTCGTCGAAGGAACCCCGGAAGGAACACCCGAAGGTACGGTCGAAGGAACACCGGAAGGAGAATATCCGCATCATAGTGCAGACCAAAACGGAGATGGGCAAATAAATCTTTCAGAACTTCTTCGGGTGATACAACTTTTTAATTATTTAGGTTATCACTGCGAAGCGGGAACTGAAGACGGATATGCTCCAGGATTGGATGGTGACCATACATGTAATTACCATGCTTCTGACTATAAACCGAAGGATTGGGTGATTAATTTAAGTGAATTATTACGGCTAATCCAATTCTTCAACATGGGTGGCTATCATCCGTGTCCAGAAGACCCTGAAAGCGAAGATGGCTATTGCCCCGGCCCGTGATTATTAGATGAACATGAACATATTAACATCATGATAAGCATTATAAGGGCGGGGATGAATACCCGCCCTTAATCATTGGTTTAGTAAAGTTTTATTTAAAAAATATGTTTGAACCATGGTTAAAAATATTTGCATACCTTATCTAAAAATGCATAGATTTTTTACTTATGATAATCTCGTTATGGTTCGAAATCCGGGAGTCAGCACTTTTTTGGGGAAAGCCTTCATTTTTTTTCTTCACAAAACCGATTTTTACTCTCTTAAAAACTCGGATTATTTATATTGCTATCTTTCACAGATAAAAAATTGGCTATTAGTCTCCAAGTTTCTTGATATTTTAGTTCTTACAGTAAAATTCTACAGAGAAAATTATTTAACTTACAAAACATTAAATAGAAGGAGATAACTATGTGCGGGAAAGTATCTAAAGTATTTTCCAAAGAGTGGGCATTAAAATATATAGTCTTTTTATTTTTTGTCGGTATTGCATTTGAAGTGCTTGCAGTCTCTCCTATTAACTCGCTCAATCAATCAAAAGGAGGAGTAAAAGATGTGGCAGTAGAGATAATAGAAGATGGAGAGACGATTATGAATATAGATGGAGAACCAGGGAATTACCCAGCTTTCAAGATATTTGTCCCAGCGGACACTTTATATATGAATGTCCGCACCATGGGAGGAACAGGTAATTGTGATTTGTATGTGTGGCATGAATCCTGTGAAGATTTACAAAAATGTTCATATACTTCAGAACATGACGGGAATAATGAGATGGTATCATTAATCGAGCCAACTTCTGGGTGGTGGTATATATGGTTGTGGGGTAGAAAAACATATAATGATGTTGGTTTAGTTGCAGATTATGTTGTTGGGATAGAGGAGATACCTCAGTTATTAGATGGAATGGAATTAACCTCTCTCTCTGGTATAGAAGATACCTGGCAATTTTTCAAGATATATGTTCCTAATGGTCAGGCTTTATTAAATGTGTATACCATGGGTGGTACTGGAGATTGTGATTTGTATGTGTGGCACGAGCCTTGGGAAAATATGAATAGTTTGCAGGAGTCAAATAATATTAGCACTAACTATGAGTCAATAACTTGTCTCCATCCTTTATCTGGTTGGTGGATAGTAGGACTTCGGGCTTATTGGGACTATAGTGAAGCTAGTTTAATCGCTGATTATGTTGGTATAGATGAAATAACCGTGTTAACCGATGGGGAGGAGGTAGTAACTTCGCTACCCCCACCGTATGATACTTGGCAACTTTTAAAAATAAATGTTCCCGCGGGTCAAGCATTATTGGATGTCAGCACTTGGGGAGGCACAGGTAATTGTGATTTGTATGTGTGGTATGAATCCTGTGAAGATGACAACTGTGAATATGTTTCTAAGAATGATGACAATAATGAAAGAGTAGGTGTATTCAAACCGAATGCTGGTTGGTGGATAATAGCATTGCATGGTATTTCAAGCGGAGTTAGTTTACTCGCAAATTGTATTGGGATAGATGAAATATCTGAGTTATCAGATGGTGTAGAGATAAATTCTCTATCTGGAACAGAGAATAGTTGGCAACTGTTCAAAATAAATGTCCCTCCAGACCAGGCAGTATTGGATATCCGCACCTGGGGAGGTTCAGGGAATTGCGATTTATATGCTTGGCACGAGTCTTGTGAGGATTGGAACTGTATAAATATTTCATCGTCATTAAACAATACTGAAACTATATGGAAAGTCAGTCCTGAATCTGGTTGGTGGTGTATAGCGATAAGCGGAGATTATAATGGAGTTAATTTAATGGCGAATTATATTAACATAGATGATATTTCAGAACTGACAGATGAAGTTGAGGTAAGCAATCTATATGGAGATAAGGGTAGTATTCAACTGTTCAAAATAAATGTCCCTCCGGACCAGGCAGTATTGGATATCCGCACCTGGGGAGGTTCAGGGAATTGCGATTTATATGCTTGGCACGAGTCTTGTGAAGCAGTCGAATGTATACATATGTCGGTAAATGAAACTAATAATGAAGAGATAGTAGTAAACAACCCTGCAGCTGGCTGGTGGATAATAGGACTGAATAGTGTTGATAGTTATATTGTTGTAAATCTACTTGCAGACTATAGCGGGGCAGTTGATGATATAACAGATGGTGAGTTGGTAAGTTCTATATCTACCTGGAAGTTATACTTAATAAATGTGCCTACTGCCCAGGAGTTGTTGTGGATTCATACCTGGGGAGGCACAGGCAACTGCGATTTGGTTGCCTACTCCGCATCTTGCCAAACATCTGATTGCTATTATAGTTCATCAAACTCAGGCAATGATGAACAAATAGTAATAAGCAATCCAACCTCTGGTTGGTGGTACATAGGTGTTTTTGGTTTCGACTTTAGCGGCGTCAATCTTATAGCAGACTATGTCTCAGGAAGTGAGATAGTAGAAGTGTCAGATGAAGAGATACAAGGTTCTCTATCAGGTGTTCAGTTTAGTCCTAAATACTTTAAGATAAATGTTCCTGATAGTCAGGCAAGATTAGGTGCTTATACTTGGGGAGGCTCGGGAAATTGTGATTTATACGGCTCTTATGCCTCCTGCACTACTTCAGATTGTAGGTTTTTCTCCTCTAATACGGGCAATTCAGAACAGGGGGTAAAAAATAATCCTGAGGGTGGTTGGTGGTATATAGTACTGTTTGGTACTGGGAGTTATAATGGTGTGAGTTTACTGACAGACTATTTCAGTGCCGAAGAGATAACAGACGGGGAGGTAGTAACTCCTCTATCTGGCAATATGTATAGTGTTAAATACTATATGATAAATGTGCCTGCGGGTCAGGTACAGTTGGATATTCATACCTGGGGAGGCACAGATAACTGTGAATTATATGCTTATCATCAGTCTTGCACCACAGCGGGATGTTCGTATAAGTCGGAAAATACAGGCAATGATGAACAGATATTATTGACTAATCCTGAGGGTGGTTGGTGGTATATAGTCGTGTATGGTGCGGAAAGTTTTGATGGAGTTAGTTTGACTGCCTCTTATACCAAAGAAATTACAAATGGTGAGGTAGTAACTCCCTTATCTGCAGACGAGGGAATCTTCCAATATTTTAAGATATATATTCCTACTCGTCAATCAAGGTTGGAGGTTAGCACCTGGGGAGGTACGGGAGATTGCAAATTGTATGTGCGATATGGGAGGTCTGGTTGCAGTTTACTTGTTTCTTCGTCGGAAGGCAATGAAGAAAAGATAGTGGTGAATAGCCCAATTGCTGGTTGGTGGTATGTAAGTTTATATGCCACTAAAGGGTATAACAATGTGAGTTTGACAGCAAACTACTTTATTGCAGAAGAACTAACAGACGGAGAGAGGGTAGGTCCATTATCTGGAGCTACAGGTAGTACTCAATACTTTATGATAAATGTTCCTGAAGGACAGAGCACATTAAAAGTTAAAACCTGGGGAGGTACTGGAAACTGTGATTTGCTCGTATATCATGAGTCTTGCCGTGTAAAGGAATGCGAATATTCCTCGTCAAATTCAGGTAATGATGAGCGATTAGCAATAGATAATCCTTATTCAGGTTGGTGGTATATAGTGTTATATAGCGTTAGGAACACATACAGCGGAGTTTATTTAATCGCGGATTATAGTGTGTCAATCGAAGGAGAAGGAGTTTTGGAAGGAGAAGGGATAGTCGAAGGAACACCGGAAGGGATACCTGAGGGCGTCATTGAAGGAACCCCTGAAGGAACACCGGAAGGTGTCGTCGAAGGAACACCGGAAGGGACGCCTGAGGGAGAAGGGATAGTCGAAGGAACACCGGAAGGGACAACAGAAGGCGAAGGAATTTTCGAAGGGAGCGTCGAAGGTGAAGGTTTAGCAGAGGGTGAAGGTGAAGCAATACAAGAGATATTTGACGAACAAACTGTGGGTCC
>DAOSUS010000020.1 GCA_035378955.1 Candidatus Hydrogenedens sp.
TTGAAGGAACCCACGAAGGCGTTGTTGAAGGTACCCACGAAGGCGTTGTTGAAGGTACCCACGAAGGTGTTGCTGAAGGTACCCACGAAGGTGTTGCTGAAGGTATACACGAAGGTACTCACGAAGGAGAAGGTGAAGGAGGAGGAGGAACAGGCAAAGGATGTGGTTGTTTTGGTGGCAAATCATTAGGTGAAGATGAATGGTGGAAGTATTTAATGGACTTTGTGTTGTTTGGTTTTCTTATCTTATTGATGAGCGGAATGGATAAGAAACGGAAATAGTAGAGCTATCTTAACTGTTGGTATTTGAACGAAACAGGGCAGACAGGGAGATAAGAAACCCCGCATGCCCTGTTTTTTTTGCCCGTTGTTCGTTTTTAGTAGCATTTTTTGTGGTGAGAGAATTAACCACAAAGGACACGAAGTAAATTTTTATATGAAGGGCACGAAGGGGTGAGGGCGATTGCCAATCGCCCTACAATGGGGCATGGTATGCCGTTCATCTACGATTAGAAAAGAAAATATAGATTTGTTACCTATGTCCTATAGGTCATTAAGGAAATTAATACAGGGAAATATTGTCCCATTGATTTGTAGTGATGGTAGAATTATCGTTGTTGGGGTAGTCAATGGGTTCTCCATTGTAGGGGACTTTACCGAAGGATATATTTTCTGCGGGGGTGAGAATAGGACAAGCATGATTAAAGTAGGCAATTCTTTGCCATTGATTGTCTGATTTTAATATTTCGATGATTCCTGCATGTTCTGTCCAACGGGTTCGTAGTTGAACCCATTCGTTCATATCAAATTCTTTAAATAATTTTTGTTCACCACCGATATCCAGTTGGATTAATCCATCACTGCGAATGCCAACTCTCAATCTTGCCCCGTTTCCCCAGCGAATTTGAACCGCAGGACCCCATGACATTCCGGTGTCCGTTCCCAGTTTAAAGCGAACAATAAAACCATGTACGATTTTATTTAATGGGCAGGTAAAGTATGCGTATGTGTTAGGTAGTGCGGATATTGACATTATCCCATTTTGAATAGAAAATGTATTGTTGTTAAGTGAAGAAACAAACGATTTGCATTCAGGTATGCTGTCGAATTCTTCAATAAAAATAGGTTCTGCCCATGAGGGTTTCTGCAGCAAGATTTTTTCTTCTTCGGCTCTTTTTTTAGAGTTGTTAGGAATTTCTTTCTGTCTTTCATCTGCCAGTTGTTCAATTTCTTTACAGAGATTAGGGGTAAGTTTATTTCTGTAATGTGTTTTCAATAGGTTTATCATTTCTTTATCTTGTAACCAATTTACAATGGTATGAAGGCGACCATTCGCATTGAGAAGTTGCTGAATAGTATCCGCATCGGGTTTGTTCCGTCCATTGGTACATAAGACGCCGATGCTATTGCTGGTGTTATAGCATGAAACAAAATAGCGAAGATAGTCGAAATTTTTATAGAGCAAATCCTGTCCTTCACCTCGCATAATAAAATCTACATAAGCATCGGCTTGAGGGAAGAAACATTGACCGTTACCAAGAGCCTATGTGGAGTGCCATTCTAAAATACCTTGTTCTCCTAATATTTCTCTGCTTTTTCGGGCAAGCATATATAAAGGGGCTGGGTTATCTGTATATTGCCCATCGAAATATAATCCATCCGGTTTATACTCTTTCATTACCTGTGTAATTTCTGCCAGAAATAGGTCAATATTTTTTCCTGTCGCATCACCCTGGGGCCAGCCTGTGAAGTTATCGAATGAGTTCATGGCTTGAGATTCAAAAGGGGTTCCTTTCAGAAAATAAAAAGGACTGGTATAAACAATAAACTTCAATCCGTGTTGATGGCAGGTTTCGCGGACACGAGCAAATTCTGATTCACCTAATCTTGGAATAAAAGCAAGGTTCCAATCTTTCCATAGCATAACTTCCGATTGGAGCAGAACAATATTTCCTTCTTTTGCCCAGGATATTAAGTCATTGTCGGGAGGATAACCCAACTGATTGGACCAGTGCCAAACGACATTATCATTAATGGAACGCTCCCAATTGTAGTGTTTTGGTGGACAGATACCTATCCATAAAATAGCATTCGTAGGAAGGGTATATTTCGCGGTTATCTCACCATAAGGATTGAACGCATCATCGGATTCCTGCTCGGAATAAAATAATCCAAATCCACCATATTCATCAAATATTACATGATTTGCTTTGTATGAAGCATAAAACCCGACTTCAATCTGGCGTGATACTGTAATGGTTAGGGGCTTTAACGCCTGAAACATAAAAAGAGAATCACCGTTAATACGAAGATTAAAACTGTCAGAAGAAACGAAAACTCTACCGGGTGAATTAACGGTTATTTTTGGTGAAATACCATCGAACCCATTTTCAAATTTTATATTAAGCACAGGACGAGAATGTTCTATTCGTTGTTTGAAAATTCCATCACCGGTTGTATGGAGTGAAAATTCTGCACCTGTTGTTAGGACCGATAAAGTCCCATTAACTACCTCTGCTTGTTCTACAAGCATTCCACATTGAGGCTCTGGAAATAAATCGGGGTTCATCAAATCCTGAAAAGTCGGTGGAGATGATAATACGAAATTAAGGGGTAACAGTATATATGAAACAAATAAATACATAATAAGTTCCTTTTAATTTTTGGAAAAGATGTAATTCCCTTCCATTAATATTATCTTTTGTTTTTTGCCCTTTTCCAATTTCGTGTTTTTTGTTCTCTTCTTGCTATGAATGTTATTGAGGTTAAAATGGTTCGTAAAAAAGAAAAACGGCATGCAATTTTGTTTGCATACCGTTTTTGCTTCAAACTTGGTAGCGGGGGCTGGATTCGAACCAGCGACCTTTGGGTTATGAGCCCAACGAGCTGCCAGACTGCTCCACCCCGCGTCATTTCATATTTAATAGTGATTACATTATATGATAATACATTTAATAAAATCAAAAATTTGATTTTCTGAATTATATAACGAATAATTTGCAGGAATGAGTTACATAAAATACTTGCGAAATATTTCAAAAATACCAATACAACAATCTACTATATTTTTAATTTTTAAGACCTTATCATATTTAGATATTAACATGATAATTATGGAAGTTTTTTTAGCACCCGACCGAAAAATTTGGAAGTTTCGATATTACTGTAATGGGGGATAATACACAAATTAGGAAAATATTTATAACATTGTAGCGTTTGAATCTTTTTGATATACTGAATTTACGAGAATTAACAACAGATTGTTAAGGAAATATATTGACAATATATAGATTCTGGAGGTATAGATATGATTCGTATCATAACAGCAATTGTGATGATGGGTGCAATGCCTGATTCATATCTACTGCGTGCGGCAAATGCTTTGGAGCATGCACAGGAGGATATTCCTATGATGGTGCAGGCGGGAGAAATGGTTGCAAAAAGAATCGTAGCAGGAGGGGTACTCTATGCTGGTGGTAATCCATCGCTGGTAAGTGAGATAACAGGTCGAGCGGGCGGACTTATGCTTACGGCTACCTTACCAGAGAAGATTAATACAGATATAGATGCTGTGCTATTTTTTGCAGATGCAGGACACACGGTACCGAAAGAAGCATCAGCCCCAGGAGCATGCTGGGTGGTATTCGGTGTTACTCAGCCCATTTCGGGAGTAACGACGCTATTGATGCGGGATTATGGTCTTTCTCCTACAATGACGATGGCGATTTATGCATGGATGTTAACAGGGGAAATAATTTCTGCATGCACTCGATTGGGAAAAATGCCGGTGCTGTTTGAAAGTATTGGACTTTATGGCGGTATACCGCGAATACAGAAATATCAAAACAATCATATTTTTTGGCATGATACCCATGAAGTTCCACCCATTTCGCAGGGTGTCCTGGCTAAAGAGTATGCAACCCGCATTTCTGCAATGCTACGGCGTTGTGAGGCACAACATCGCACAGACTTTGACACGGTAGGTGCATGGGTTGCCGAAGCAAAGAAGGAAGGTCGGACCCTTATAATGTATAGTATGGGACATCTCTTCCCGGATGAAGTTGGTAAGACAGCCATAGGTGGTTTATTTAAGTCTGATGTATGGAATGCAGGTTTCAGTTATATTCCCGAACCGAAGGATGTCTATTCTGCGGGGGATGTGGTAATTCATATTGGTTATCAACATCCACCCCGAAATATGCTCGAACGAGCAAAATCTTCAGGTGCGAAGGCAGTATATATAGCCCCTTATATGGACCGTGATTTTCCTACGGACAAAGACACGATATGGATTGACCCCATGTGGCCATTTGGGGATGCATGTGTTCCAATACCAGGCTATGATGTGCCAGCATTAGCATCCAGTGGAGTGGTTAATGCTGCAATTGCATGGGAACTGTATCGTGTATCCTGTGAACATATCAAAAATTGATGCAATGGGATATAATATTTGTAGAAGAAAATCTGGGTGGATTTAAAATGTTTATTAATACTTTGTAATTAGCTGATAACCCCGTAAATAAAAACTTACTACGCTACGATGTGAAATCTTATATAGAATTATTGAATGGATATATATATTTTATGGTCTGAAGCATGGATATTTTTTTATGATTAGTTGCTGAAATATTTGCGAAATATTTCAGGATTATCGAGCAGGTCAATCTCTGATTCTTTAAATTTTGTAATTTCTTCGCGTGAGATAGGTCTATTTTTTTTCGTTTTTTTGTGACTGTATTCTTCGATTTTGTGTTCCGATTGGTATGAATCGGTTTTATTATCCAATTCTGAATCAGATTCTTCTTTTTTAAGATTAAAGAACTCGTCTACTTTTTCTTCTATAAAAGTATTGAATACATCTACTATATGTTTTTTCTTCTCTTCAAGAGTACCCTCTAATATTATTTTGCTATCTAATGGAAGAGTTGTTCCATTAAATAGAGCAACCATACCTTTGCATTGCGGACAGGGACCAATTAGGACTGTTCCTAAAGGTGGAAGAACAATTTTTCCTTTTGCTCCACAATGAGGACATTGAACATCTATGAATGATAACATATTATAAATCCTTTTATTATGATTTAATAAAAACAATCATTATCATTGAAATTATAACATATTTTTTCTGATTTTGCCAAGTTTTCGGGATAAGAAAAATTTTTTATTTTATAAATAAGAAAAATAATATAATTAATTTTTATTATCATTTAGAGAAAAATAGATAAATGATAGTTTTAAGTAGATTGGAGATAGGAACTTAATAAATGGTCTTCATGAAACAATCGACTGTAATCAACACAATCCAATAAATAAATGGTAGTATTTTGTAAGTTTTTTGTTTTTAGGTAAAGTTCTGCAGTTTTCAAAACTTCTTCAAAATTTCCCCAGAAACAGACATCTTTTCCTTCAATACTAAAAGTCCATAATCCAATAGCATTTTGAAGGGTTTCTTTAGGTAATTGATATTTACTGAAATCAAACGACATATTTACTCCTTCTCTTGCAACCTATAATATTAATATACCATAAAAGAGTGAATGGGTTCTAAATATTTGATTTTTTTAATATTTTTATGTTATTAATATAGAAGTATAGATTAAAAGAAAATTGAATCGCTCTGTAACCGGTCACCCAAAGTAGTATGAAGGGTGCTAAAAGGGAATCTGGTGAGAAGCCAGAACTGCCCCGCAGCGGTGAGCAGGAACGAACAGCTCCTCATGGCACTGGATATAAGTCTGGGAAGCCGAGCCAAGTAGGTTTGTGCCTGCAAGTCCGAAGACCTGCCGGTTACTACCCGATTTGAGCAAACAGACTGAGGTCTCGCGGGAAGGCTAATGTCTGGCAGTCCTTAATAACGAAGGATTGAAGAACCTCCCTTCCAGTGTTTAACCCTCCGTCTGTAGCCTAAACCGAATTTTGAAAGGCTATAGATGTGATGTTTGACAGTAAAAAAAGTTGTTTATTTTTTGTATTTATATGTGTTATTGTTGGATATTCTTATGCGGACGATGACCCATGGGCAGATGAGGTCGTAGCGTATTTTGGGGTAAATCAAAATGTTGGTTTTACTAATCCTCAAGATGTTTTAGGACCGCCATTGGGTTTTGGTGTAAGTTTGCCGTCCATGAGTGGAATTTATTCGATTGGGACACCGGGGACAGTTCAGGAAAGTTTTATTGTTGTTAAGTTTAATACTCCTGTAAAAGATGACCCGCGTAATCCGATGGGATTGGATTGCATTATTTATTCTAATGCCTTTTGGGTTGGAGGGGATATGCGGAGGAAATTTATTGAGCCGGGGCTCATTGAAATATCGAAAGATGTGAATAAAAATGGGGTAGCAGATGATATATGGTATGTAATTCCCGGTAGTAGGAATTTAAGCAGGAATATTTTCCCGCAAGGACTAACAAGCAATACACCGCCATTTGCAGGGAATGTGGTAACAATAACAAATCAAGAAATTGTATGGGGATATGCAGATACCAATCCGACGATGACACCTTATAAGGATAATTATTTGCGGCCGGATAATCCGTTAACTGTGGGTATTGATATGGGTACTGGGGGTGGAGATGCGTTTGATATTGCTTGGGCTGTGGATGAAAATGGTAACCCTGCGGGTCTTGATGAATTTGATTTTATACGGGTATCGACAGTGCCTAATATCCTTGACCCTATATATGGTTATTACACAACAGAGGTTATGGCGTTTGCCGATGTAGCACCGGAAATAGATACAGATAGTGATGGAATTCTTGATGAATATGAAATACGGGTTTCAGGAACAGACCCGAACCACCCCGAAAGCACAGTTTTGCCTTTGGAAATTCCAAATATTTGGGGAGGAAGTCCTGCGGGTGTGGAATTAGGAACTGCATGCAATCAAGAAGATTCAATTTGTATAACCTTATTATCATCAGGGATAAGAACAGGGCAAAGGGCTTATAATTGCAATGTGGATTTGCAGTCTGTATCGGATCCCTCCACAGTAGGAATAGATGGTTTGATAAAAGGTGGTCTGTTTGTTCAACTAAACTCTTCTATAGATGATTTTCAAAATGCACAAGTTGCCTGGGCAAAGATGACAGTCCACTATAATGCGAATCAAATTGTCGGGATGCAAGAGTCGGAGATAGATGTTTACCGCTGGGATGGAACGGAATGGGTGAATTCGGATGTAAATGTTATTAACCGTGACCTTGTGAATAATAAGATAATTTTTCAAACACGATATCCTGGGGTATTTGCATTTTTTTCAACAGCCGGTGAAGGGGATATTAATCCGGGACAGGGACATATCCGTCTGGTGGCAAATATTTCGCTGACAAGGGTATTGGGTTATGGGGAAACTATTGAAATTACAGGTGATGAGATAAGAGGTGCAGATGATAATCCGGTTTTAGATGGGACGCTGTTTACGGTTAATTCTTTTTTGTTGGATATTTTAAATACCGATGAGGATACAACAACAGAGGGTGTTCAAATAGCAGTCAGTGAGGGCAAGTTAAGGATAGATGTAAATGCAGGGACAATAGCAGGAAAGGGGAAAATCCAGGTTCAGAGTTTTGATAATACTATACGGGGTGAGATATCTATTGATGTTTTACCGGGACCACTGGCTTATATTGCGAATTTATGGAACATGGGCGAAGGGGGACAGTATTGTAGTTTTATTTCTGATGAGAGCAGGGATATGTATGGAAACCCTGTACAGACAGGTACGGTTACGGTGGATGTTACGGGAGGAACGATAGTTACACCGGATGCTTTGCCTGCTGTTATAGGTCATCAGATTGCTATTTCTGAAGGGAGAGTATTTTTTGTTATAAAACCTATATCTGAAGGCGGAACTGCTAATGTGGAGGTGTGTATTTATGATGATGAACATCATTCTAATGAGTTAATATGTCGGGATTTTGAGTTTGAGGTAAAAACGCTTCCTGTTGTAGGTAGTTTCTTTTTGATTTTATTATTGATTGTTATGGGGGTATCTTTACTTAAATATCAGAGAGTAAAGGGGAATTGGAATGTTTTTTGAGGGACGGAGAAATAGAGGGTTTACGCTAATAGAATTGCTGGTGGTTATTGCAATAATTAGTATTCTGGCGATGATACTTTTACCTGCCTTATCAAGGGCACGAGCACAGGGAAGAAGTGTTTCATGTGTAAATAATTTGAGGCAGTTATATCTTGCTAATACAATGTATGCATCGGAGAATAATGGATATTATGTGCCGGCAGCATCGGATATGTATGATTTTTTGTTGCCGGGCTCGGAACCGGACCATTTCGGGGGTAGATGTAGATGGCATGGGAAACGCGATACTCCAAATCCTGATACTCCGTTTAATTTTCGTAAAGGACCGTTGTTTGAGTATGTGCCCGAAGGAAGAATAAAAGAATGTCCAGAATTTTTTGAGTATCGGAGTTTGGGGGAAGTGCCTAATGCGTTTGAATCGGGTTCGGGAGGATATGGCTATAACATGGCTTATGTAGGTTCGATGTTGAGTGTTGAGAATGACCCTGTAAAGGCTTGTAAATCGGGGATGCATGAACGGATGATTGAAAATCCGCCGGAGACGATTATGTTTGCAGATAGTGGTATGCCTCAGAATGGATATATTGTTGAATATAGTTTTGTGGAACCGCCTTTGATGGTTTCGGTAAATTATCCACGAGGGCAGGAAGGGGTGTATATGTCACCATCGTTACATTTTCGGCATTGGGGGAGAGTAAATGTGCTCTGGTGTGATGGACATATTACTTCTGAACGGTTGGAATGGGCAACGGAAGAAAATGTTTATGGTGCCGTGAATCGTGCATGGAATGTTGGCTGGTTTGGTCCTAAAAATAACTACTACTTCGATTGGAAGAAGAGGGTTGCTTTAGAAGAAGATAAATGAGACAAATGGGACGGATAGGACAAATGAGACAAATAAGGCTTGCAAAATGAAAAAAAATGTGTAGGAAAAAGAAGTTAAGTAAGAATAAAATAGTGAAAACAGTTATGTATAGAACTATTCTAATACAAAAATCTAGGTATTGTTGTGCAGGTTAGTTTGTTGTAGTGTTTCCGTAAGCTTGGTGTAGAGTGATAGCGTCTTTAAGGGCAACCTGACCTTTGCGTAAGTGGTCCATGGCTTTGAATAGAATACGAGCAGCTTCCTGGTCGGCATGGAAACCGGTGGAATTCTCTGCTTCGACAAAGTCTATCAAGAAGGATGCTCTACGCTGACAAAGACGGGCTTCTTCTATTTTTTCATTGGAGATACCCGCGTCCATTATGCGTTTAATATCGTCAATAAGGGCTACAAGGGAGTCCATAGCCATATCTTTCATTTCTGCGGTTTTATCCTGAATTCGTTCAACGCGGGCTTTGAGTTCTTCTTCGGAGAAATGATGGCAGGTCTGACAAGCACGGTTGATGTTTAATAGAGGACTGCGGACATGGTGGTCACTTACTTTCAAGGCTCCAACACGGGTATAGGGCATGTGGCAGTCTGCACAGGCAACACCAGAACGGGCATGAATGCCCTGGCTCCACATTTCAAATTCAGGATGTTGTGCTTTAAGCATAGGTGCGTTTGTCTCTGCATGAGCCCAATCTTTGTAGTTAATTTCATCGTAGTAGGCAAGGATATTATCTGCTTCTAAACCTTTATGCCAAGGGTAGGTGAGGCGTTTTTCATCGCCTTTGAAGTAGTATTCGACATGGCATTGGGCACAGACATAAGTTCGCATTTCCTGACGGGTTGCCATCGTGTTCGGGTTATAGTCTTTTATCCCCTGAAACTCTTTATATGTTTTAATTCCTTCAAGGAAAGCGGGACGGGTTATTCGTAATTGCATGGTGTTAGGGTCATGGCAATCAATACAGGCAACGGGATGCTGTAATAGTTTTCTTGCTTCCATATAAGGCATGGGGTTCATTTTTTCAAAGCCTTTAATTATATCGCCATCACCTAATTTTTTATATGGAACATAAATAGAGGCATGACAATGGGCACAAACGCCGAATTGAGGTTTTTGTTGTCTGCCTGTGAAGGTTTGGTCATCAAGCATATAGGCATGTCCCCGTTCTTCACGAAAATCAATGGCAAAGGCATACCCCGCCCACATTCGTTTTAATCGAGGGTCAAGTTCTATCTTCGATTGACTGACTACAAAACGCGGGTCTTTTTCGGTAGGAGTATGGGGCAATGCCTCACTGCCACCGTATTTTGTGCGGACCATATCAACAGTTCGTTTGTATAGGTCATATTGGATTGGGAAATTTTTTCCCCAGATTTCTGGGTCTTCTGTATCATCATTGATTTCGACAACGCGAAAGAAAGGATTTTTTGCTTCTTGTTGCTTCTCAAAAATATTGATGAGCAACGCCGTTACTGCAAATGTGGCAGCAGCAACTACCAGCATAAGGATAATTCCGGTAATTAAGGATGTCCCCTCATTACTTTTGAATTTTTTTGCCATAATCCTTTTCCTTTCTATTAATAATTGAAATGACCTACATTGAAATGACAGTTTAAGCATTGTAATGGCTCACGATGAGCAATATTGGAATCAATATTTTGAACAATATCTTGATGGCAATATCGGCAGTTACCTTCTGTTACTTTTCGATTAAATTCCTTAATATGGATAGGTTCATGAAAATTACCCAGAGTGAATGCAGTGGAATGGTGATAGCCGTTTAATCCCTTGACATAATATTTTGAAAATAAGGTATGTCCTGTATGGCAATCATTGCAAACCGCAACAGAGTGATGACTCGATTTTTGCCAGGAATCGAGAAAATCTTTCATTACATGGCAATTGGCACAGGCATTGGGGTCATCTGTAAGATAGGAATATCCCCGAGCGTAATAAAAAGTGAACGAACCTATTCCGATAAAAATCCCAAAGCATATACAAACAGGTATTAGATAAGAAAAACCTGATTTGTTTATTTTTTGCCTCATTAATTTTTACCCGTTCATTAATTGTTTGCTTAATACTTCACCCTGAATTGAGATTATAATTTTTTCAACAGGGATATTTTTCCCTGAGTATTGCAATCCTGCAAGCACAATGTTGGGTAGTGCCTGACAGCATGGGACTTCCATAACAGGAATAGTAACACTTTTAATATCATTATTTAGAAAAATTTCAGCAAATTTCTGAACATACTGTTCTTTGGGGTCGAATTTGGGACAGCCAACAAGGACGATATGGTCTTGAAGAAAATCGTTATGAAAGTTTTGATATGCAATGGGGACGCAATCAGCGACTACCAGAAGTTTTGTGTTTTGAAAGTAATGAGCCATTGGAGGGACAAGTCGTATCTGGATAGGCCAGTGGGAAAGGGCACCTTTTTTAGTGGAGTCGGGTTTGAAATGTATACTCGGGCATGTGTGAACAGGTGCCTTAGGTTCTTTAATACTTTGCTGTAATTTGACCAATTCTTCATCGAAAGGTTCGGCTTCTCGTTCTACTATGGAGAGAGCACCTGTTGGACAATGAGGTAGACAGGCACCTAATCCGTCACAATAGACATCAGAGACGAGTTGTGCTTTGCCGTTAACGAGTTTTATGGCACCTTCAGCACAGGCATTAACACACAATCCACAACCGTTACATTTTTCGGAATCGATGGAAATAATTTTTCGCTTAATCACGGGCTACTCCTTACGATTTTATAGCTTTATCATAAACATTACAGTTAATGAAGTCAAGCGAAATGAAATAAAGATAAAAATAGAGATTTAATTGCGAGAATTAAAAATAAAGCAGACAAAGCGAAATCGTTGGATAAGATAGAAACAGGTAAGACTCATTAGACAAGTTAGACTATACTGAAAATACAGAAAATTAGGAGGTTTTTATTTTGTGAAAGTTATGTGGAATGTAATTTGGGTTTTATTTTGTGCGGGAAGTTTTAGTTTTATGCGGGAAAGTTCGCCGTTACGGTTGTTCTCTTCACATTGTTTTTTAAGGGATTCTACTTCAAAAGTGCCGTGAGAAGGGGTGATTGAAATTTTCCCTTCGTTGCTTTCGATAATGGCAGCGTTACCTTGTATAGATACGGGTAACCAGGTTATGAGTGCTTCTTCAATTTCTTCTCCTTGATTTGAAAATTCAAAATCATCGGTAATTTTTAATCCATTTTCGTCAAGTAAAAGGGTTCGTTGGGCTTTTTTTAAGGTAGGGATATCGTATGCCTCATGGAAGTTTATAATGGCTTTGTTAGGTTCGTTATATGTAAGTTTTCCTTTGTATTTTTCACCGGTGCTTTGGAGTTTTCCTCCAATAACGGGAAGGCTATGTCCGTAGGAGTTGGTAAAGATGTTTTCGTATCATTTTATACTGAAATATTCTCGTGAGTAAAGTCCCGCACCGGGGTCGGTAAGGAAAATTGTGTTATTGATAGCATAAACGAAGCTTCCAATATCATTATGATTGTGAGGTTCATTATTTGAACCTGCTTTACAGATAACAATATGTGTATTCTCATGGTTATCTTTTGAAACTAACCGAGCAATACCGGATTGAGGTAGACAGGTGCTTTCGATGGGTATTTCTGTGTTTTGTTGTTGTTCGTATGGGTATGACCAAAGAATATTGCGAATAATATCTCCAAAGAGCCAATGATTTGGAGAAGGATTGGCAAGTGCATGAAGGTAGTTTATATTAAGTCTTTCAGCCAATTTATGGTAAATAAAAGGATGAGATGTAGAGGAAAGTCGGTCGTATGCAGAAAACCTTTCTGCTAATCGGTGAACAATAAATGCATGGGGGTAAAATTGGGAAGGGGCATCAGAGAAACTGGCGAATTGTCCGTTTCCTAAGTAAACGACATAAGGATAGAATGCTATCTGATAAAGGCGAGGGTTTTGCATAATATTCACATTCCCTTCGGTTGCTTCATAAAGCAATTCTCCAAAACTTACATAATGGGTTAGCCCGTAATTCCAGTAGGAAATACCTTCCAAACAACCGCCATCTTCTGCGAAACCGTTTTTCAAAAAGCGGGCTAATTGATTTGTAACGAGGGCAATGGCTTTACGCAAGATTTGTTCGTTGTCTTCCAGTATGATAAAGCATTCACCGATAGACCCGGCACAGACACCTGTCCAGTTATTTCGTCCTTGAACCCATCCATATTTTTCTTCAGAATAAAAAAGATAAGGTTGCATAACTCTTTTTTTAACTTCGTAACGGATTCTTTTTTTTATTTCATCGGGAAGTTTGTCTTCTAAAAAAAGTAATGTATGGGCTAATTGTGTAGCGGTTTCGGCTGAAAAAAGGTCAACATAAGTATATTTTTCTCGCCGTTCATGGGCAGGAAGTACCCACGAAGATTCTTCACAGATGTTCCAGATTAGGTCGTTAAGAAGGGGAAGCAAGGAATCATCGTTTTCAAAATAAATAAGTAATGTAGCTGCGGAAAGCATAGACCTTTTTAGGAAATAAGGTTTTTCATATTTTTTTCGGTCTCCTGTCCTTTGAAATTCTCGATAAAGGGTATAATTTGTTATAGGAATTGTTGTTTGTTCTTTAAGGAGGTCCTTTGCCCATTGGATACCTGCTTTCCCGCTTTCTGTTTGTGCCAGTGCTATTTTATCTACGGATAGTCTTTCTTTGATGAGTTTATCATGAGAGGTATTTAATGGAACTTTAGTGAAATCTATATCTAACCCTAAAATAGTTTTGTATTCCTCTTCTGGAAATGCTGAAATGCATAGTGACAAAACAGTAACAAATAGAAATATTAAATTTTGCTTGTTTTTGAATGATAATATGTTTCTCATATCCCTTTCCTTTTTATTTCACGACTTGCGTTAGTGATATAATATCACTTCAAATACATAAAACGAGTAATGAGCGATAGAGGTAAGGCGTAATAGTATTTTAATGTATAACATTCATATATTGGAATAAAAAATATGAAGATTGTTATTGCAGGTGCAGGCAGAGCAGGTTCGCTATTGGCGGAAATGCTTTATAAAGATAATGAAATAACAATAGTGGATTATGATAAATCGGCTCTTGATAATTTAGCCGGATTGTCAGATGTCACTTCCCAATTAGGTAACGCACAAGACCCCTCATTATTACAGGGATTATTAAGTGCGGGATGTGACTTGTTTATTTCGACTTTGGGAGATGATAGGTCAAATATAATTGCGAGTAGTTGTGCGAAAAATTTTGGGGCGGGAAGTGTATCCGCTCTGGTTTCGGATATGGTTTATATTAACAGTTCTATTTTATATGAGAGTATATTAGGAATTGATTATTTTTTGTCGCCAGACCAGTTAACTGCAACGGATATTGCAAATTTTACTGAATCTCCGGGGTTGTTGGTTTCAGAGGAATATGGAAATGACCGTATTCAATTTTATGAGTTGAGGGTCTGGAATCAATTTAAGGGAAGTGGGAAGACTTTGAAGGAGATTATGGAGGTAATAAAGGAGAAATTAGTTATTGGATATATAAAATCAGGGAGGCAGGTGGATATTCCTACAGGAGAAACACGGATAAACAGTGGAGATATTTTAGGGATTTTTGGGAAGCATGATAGTATGGCTCGTGCAGTAAAGGTGTTTGCGGGCGATTGGGAAAAAAAGAAAAGAGTTGTTATTTTAGGAGGAACATCTATAAGTGTTCAGATTATTCGTGCTTTGAAAGATAAAGTTTCTGTGGTTAAATTATTTGAAAAGGATAAAAAGAGAGCCGAGGAGTTATCCCAGATACTTTCTAAGTATAAAGTGGATATTGTGAATGATGACCCATTAGATAACCGTTCTCAATTGATGGCGGTGAAGGATTTTGATGTGTTTATCGCACCGACCCATGATGATGAGCGAAATGTGGTAGCATGTTTGTTAGCAAAGGATATAGGTATTCCTTATGCAGTTAGTGTTATTTATAATAAGCAGTTTGGAGAGTTAGTAGACCGATTTGGGATAGATTTTTCTGTGATACCTTATTACAGTTTTCTTAATAAGGTATTGCGAATTGTATATCAGAATACGGTAAAACATTTATTAAATATTCGGGGCATTGAGATAGCGGAATATGAGATTAAAAAGTCTTTCAAGTTTCTTAATCGTGCTCTTAAAGATATAAGATATGATATAGGTTGTGTTGTTGCAGGGATTATTCGTGAGGAACAAGCAATAATCCCGACGGGAGATGATGTAATTAAAGAAGATGATCGAGTGGTCATTGTAACGAAGGCTGATAAATTTAATGATGTGAGCAAATTATTTAAATAATACATTTTTTAATATGGGAATTGGAGAATAAATTATATAAGAATGGTATTTTACAATGAAATACTTTCAATTGATTAATTATTTAGGAAGATTTTTAACAGGATATGCCTTTATTTTCCTGTTATTGTTAGTGCCTGCTATATTCTATCAGGAGATAGATATTGTTCCTTATATTTTTGAGTCTTTCATATATGTATTTTTAATCGGTGTATTAGGATTTGTAATTACATTCCAAAAAAGTAAAGTGAAGGAGGAGAGTTTTTTAATCAAAGAATCGTTAGCTTTAGTAGGATTGGGATGGATATTAATTACTTTTTTTGGGTCATTTCCCTTTTATTTATCGGGACATCTTTCACTTATAGATGCTATTTTTGAGTCTGTATCCGGGTTTACGACAACAGGTTCTACCGTGGTGAAAGATATAGAAGCCTTTCCTAAAACATTACTTTTTTGGCGAGCATTTACACATTTTTTAGGAGGTATGGGAATCGTTGTTATATTTATTGCGGTACTCCCTTATTTGGGAGCAGGAGGTCGGTTGCTTCTCCAATCCGAATCGTTCGTTCCTGATGTGAAATTTATTAGACCCCGGGTGAAAGAGACTTTGAAGCAATTGTTGTTGGTTTATATATCGTTAAATATTATTCAGTGTATTCTTTTAATGTTATTTGGGATGAGTTTGTTTGATGCGGTATGCCATGCTTTTGCGACATTAGCCAGTGGAGGATTTTCTACAAGACAGCTGAGTATTGGTGCCTATAATAGCTTGCCCATAGAAATAATCACTATTTTTTTTATGCTTTGTGCAGGAACTAACTTTGGGTTATTTTTCCTCCTCTATCAAAGGAATATTCGAGCTTTTTTTCAAAATATAGAATGGCGGGTGTATATATCTATCTGGTTCTTTTCAATTGTATTATTAACTATCTGCGTAATGGGGTATCACGGGACTTTCTCTTTAGATAAAAGTGAATTTACACATTATTCTTTTGGTAAGGCTCTTCGGAGCGTATCTTTTACAGTTACTTCCTTGATGACAGATACAGGTTTTACTACGGAAGATTATGATTTATGGCCGCATTTTGCAAGATGGGCTCTCGTGATATTAATGATTATAGGAGGTTCCGCAGGTTCAACATCAGGGGGATTAAAAATAATTCGTGTAATTATTTTATTTAAATTTTTGTTGAATCGAGTACAATCTATTTTCCAACCACGAGTAATAAAGGCTATTCATTTAGGAGACCAGGTAATAGATGATGATATTCAAAGGTCTGTGTTGGGTTATTTTGCGTTATATGTATCTGTATTTATTATAAGCAGTCTTGTTTTATGTTGGACTGGGTTGCCGATAGTGACTTCAATATCTTCTGTGGCTGCAGCGATAAATGGTTGTGGTCCAGGATTGGAATATGTTGGGGGACTTGAGGATTTCTCTACTATTTCTATTTTAGGTAAAGGGGTGTTATGTATATTAATGCTGATGGGACGCTTGGAAATATATACGATACTTGTTTTGTTTTTCCCTTCTTTTTGGCGTAGTAAGTAAAGTAACATTTTTTGTTCCTTATCGACAATTTTTGTCATCAATTTGGTAATGAATATTTATAAGAAAAATGATAACTCCCTGATGTTAATTGTTATGTGTTTGATATAAAATGACTTATATAATTTTTTTATAAATGTTATTTTGTCTATTATATTGGCATAGTATTTGTTATATTGAAAGCAACAACAATTTAATAAAGTGCCTTGGTAACCGGGTATCAAGGTAAAAGTTTAACTAAAACCATAAACTTAACAAGGAGATGTAGTATGAAAAACAAAGGTTTCACACTCATTGAATTGATGATTGTCGTAGCAATCATCGCCATTATCGCAGCGATTGCGATACCCAACCTGCTTCGTTCGAGATTGCAGTCAAACGAATCTGCTGCAATCAGCAATTTAAAAGCCATTGTTGGTGCCGAAGTTGCTTATAACTCGGCAAATGGGGTCTACACAGGTGATTTTGCTGACCTTACAGGTGCAACACCCCCATTCTTAGAAGGCAACTGGGCTGGTATTAAACAAGGTTACACATTTACTCTGGCTTCTCCGGGACCGAATAACTTTACCTGCAATGCAGACCCGAGTGAAGTGGGTGTAAGTGGTAATCGTTACTTCTACACAGACGCCAGTGGTGTTATCCGCTTCAATACAGGTGGACAGGCTGGCGCTGGTGACCCGCCCATCGGAGAACAATAATCGTAGTTTAGACATTAACCCGCTATTCAGTGGGTTGTGTTGGTGCTGAGTGCATGATGGCGGAACCCGGTGACCGCCATCATGCCTTTTTGTTTTACATTCTAATAGGAAAGGATGTGAACGATGAATAGATGGCGTCGGGGGAAGGTAAAACAAAAGGGGTTCACACTGATTGAGATGATGATAGTAGTAGCGATAATTGCAATAATAGTTGCAATAACTATTCCGACCTTGATACGCTCGCGGATCCATTCTAATGAGGCATCTACTATCTGGAATTTGAGGGCTATTTGCACGGCACAGGTGTCATATCATTCTGCAAATAATACTTATGGTGATTTCAACAGTCTTGTGAATTCGTCTGCTAATCCTACTACCCGTTATTTAGATGAATCTTGGAGCGAAGGATGTATCCGTCAGGGTTATGTTTATTCTATGCCACAGATAACGACTGTGCAGTTTGTGTGTTATGCATCACCTCAGACAATAGGCTACTCAGGGAATAGGTATTTTCGGATAGACCACACGGGAATCATCCGCTACAACGAATCTCAATTGCCATCAGGTAACGACCCTGTAATTGGCGACCCTCAATAATTTTTATTGAGGAATGAGTAAAGTATTTCCAATAATTTTTCTCGTGGGATGGTTATCTGACTTACGGTTCCTGCTTCTCGGTATTGGTTCCTATCTTTTATACCCTCGCGTGCTTTTTCACCGTAGTATAAGTCCTTCACGCAGACTTCTCCTTTTTTGAGTTCATCTTCGCCTAATATAACGGCAATGGGTATATTATAGTGGTCTGCATGGGATAATTGTTCCCCTAAAGTTTCTTTTGTTTTTTTACCAAGATAGACACTAACCTTTAAGCCTTGATTGCGTAATTCTTTTGCTATGGATAATGCTTCAGTGATAGGGACTTTCCCTACTCGGGTAATAATGACATCATATATTGGTTTTTGTGCATCTATTAGTTGTAATTCTTCCATAGCACTTATAAGTCTATCTATACCGATTGACATTCCTGTGCAAGGAATGGCTTTGTCTGTGAAACGGGAGACCAGCCCGTCATATCTTCCTCCACCCATAACAGAGCCAATATGGGGAGCCTTTTTGAGTGTCATTTCAAAAACAGGACCGGAATAATAGTCCAATCCACGGGTAAGTGATGGGGAAAAAGAGGCTTCGGTATCGGGAATGTCCAGGGCGGATAAATATTGGTCAAGTTCTTCCATAGTAGAGATTGCTTGTTGTGATTCGGATTGTTCCGATAGATGTTGTTTGATATTCCGAATAATTTCTTTTCGTGTTGCACCGCTTATGCTGATGAAATTGATGATTTTTTCAATAATATTATTGGATAATCCAACACCTTTAATGGGGTCTCCAGAATCGTCAATACGACCTTCTCCAAGTTCTTTACGAACATTTTCAATGCCTACTTTTTGCAGTTTGTCAATAACGCGTAGAATGTGCTTCTGTGTATCTATATCTTTAATACCGTTTTGTATTAATAGAGCATCAATTAGTTTTCTGTTATTAATTTGTGCCTGAAAATCTTTAAATCCGAGGATTCTCATGACTTCTACCATGATAGCAATAATTTCTGCATCAGCAGCGGTGTTGGGTGTTCCTGCAATATCAATGTCCATCTGGATAAATTCACGGTATCTTCCTATACCCGGTTTATCGGCACGCCAGACAGGACCAATAGTATATCTGCGGAAAGGAACTTTAATTTTTTCGGGATATTGGGCGATAACACGAGCAAAGGGGACGGTGTGGTCAAACCGAAGACAGGATTGTTCTCCTTCGGGTGTTTCTAAAAGGAAGATTTCTTTGTTAATATTTTCTCCACCCGGACCGAGCAAGGTTTCTTTTAATTCGATGGCGGGTGTTTCTATGAAAGCAAAACCATATTTTTCATAGACAGAGATAATTTTTTGTATTATCTCCTGTCGCATTTTGCTTTTTGGTGGGAGATGGTCTTGAAAACCTTTGAGTAAACGAGGTTCCACGGTTTTTTTTGTCATTTTTTGCTCCTGTGAAATTTACAGCATAAAAGATATATAGAGGTAAAAATAAAAATTGTTCATATTTTAAATCTTTGTTAACTTTCTTATCCAATGGTGAAACTTAAAAGAATATCTTAAAGTCTTATAATTAAATTCCTTTTTCTTCTGTTCCCCATGGGGCTAAATCAGTTTTGTAGATGTTGGTTTAGCCCCTTTTTGTTTTTTAAAAGGAGAAATTAGAGATACCAATAGCTGATTAAAGATTTTTTTGTTTTGAAATATCTGACCTTTCTGGATTGCGTTATAGTGAGAAAATCCGTGGCGAAGTATGCCTGCAACAGTGGCAAATTCGGGATTGTTAACAGATTGGGGTATGTTGGGAATGGCGTATTGAGGTTTTGCTATTCGAACGGGTGCATTGAATATTTTTTCGATGAGGATGTTCATATTTTGTAAATTTGCCCCTCCTCCTGCGAGAACAATACCCCGAAGTAAGGACTGGGTTAAATCTTTTTTTTCAATTTCTTTTTTTAAGGTTGTAATCATTTCCTGGGCACGGGCGAAAATAACACCTTCCAGTTCGATTTTAGGTATATTTTTGTTAAAACCGTCTAAAACGGTTTGAAGGGAAATGGGCTTTGTCCTTAATTCGTTTGAAATTAAAGATGGAGATAGAGGAGTGTTTCCGATGGGCAGATTTGATTTTATGTATTTGTTGATTAGTTCTTCAGAAATTCCATAATCGCAGATGAGTTTGTGGGCCTCCTCAAAGTTTATTTTGAACACGGCGGAAACATCTCTCGACATAAAGATAGTTCCGAAATCAAAAGTAGCGGTATATATTAGTTTATGTTCAGAAAACATGATGAGGTTAATGGTGCTTTTTCCTATGTCTATTAACAAAGTGCCTAACTCCATTTCTTCCGGAGTTAAAGCACCTAAAGCAGTTGCAATGGGGTTATAAACAAAATGGTCAATTACAGAAAAGGAGGGATGTAACTCACTTTCCACGCAAGATTTTAAGTTTTCCGTGATGACTTTTGGAATAATTGTGAAGTGGACACGGATTTTGAGTTGTTCTGCTCGCATTCCTAAGGGTTGTTGAACTGCAAAATTGTCAATATACCATTCATAGGAATTAAGAGAAGTAAGTAAATCTTTATCGGATTTGCTAATTTGTTGTTGAGCAATGTTAAATACCTTGTAAAGATGTTCGTCGGTAATTTCTTCGTTTTTGAGTTCTAATGTGGCTTCTTTTGTATAGGTTTCGGCACGGGGTGTATTAATCCCTATAGAAATTAGTTTGGGTGAAAGGGAGTTTGTTTTTTGTTGAGCCATAGTTAAGGCTTTGCGAAGTGCATGTCGTGCGGAATCCATATCCTGTATTAGTCCTTTGGATATAGCACTTGAAGAAGGGGCTGTTCCGTGTCCAATAATAGAGAAATTGCCGTCTTTTGTTTGTTCTCCTAAGAGAACGCGTATATTATTTGAGCCAAAATCTATGGCGATGATTTGTGTTGGTTTTTTAAACAAGGCTTTACACCTTCCCGTTAAAAAGGTCAATTGTATTTTGAGTGTTTGAGTTGTATAAAGGTTTATGGTTGGTTGAAGCATTTTCTATTGATTGGAGAAACCAAAGAGTTTCTTCTAATCGGCGAACTGTAGATTCTCTTTCTTTTATCTGTTTTTGAAGTTGTCCCAATTGTGTTTCTTTTTGAGATTTTGTTGCTTCGAGTGAGTCCATTCTTTGAAGCAGGGTCATTGCTTGGTTCTCAAAATCGCGGATTGATTCTTTAAGGGAACAAATGGACTGATTGAGTTCTTCGATATTTTTTTCGGTAGCGTCAAATTGTTCTTTGTATTGATTTAAGTTGGCCATTTCTGCTTCTTTTTGTTGTTGAAGTTCTAAAATCTTTTTTTCAATATCTGAAATTTTATCCTGAGTAGTCTTAATATGATTTTCTAAAATATTTTTCTCTTTTTCTGTTTTCTGGGTTATTGATTGTTGTTCTTTTAATTCTTCCTCGATTGTTTTAATTTCATTCTGACAAATATTAAGTTGTTCTTCGACCTGATGTATCTCAGAACTTAAACTTTCAATCTGGTATTCTGTACTTCTATAATCAGTTTTTACTTTCTCTACTTCTAATTTTGCCATTTCTTTTGCAAGTTCTATGGCTTTTGCTTTTGCCGTTTCTGGAGTTCCATTAGCAATAGCTTTTAATGTATCTAATAGAATTTCTTTTACTTCGTTTTGGGGAATTCGATTGAGTTGTTGTAGGAAAGTAGAAATATCAATATTAGAGGTTTGTTCCGTAGTATGTATAGGTTCAGGTTTAACAGATGATACTTTTTCTTCTGGAGTAATTGGAACAGGGGTTTCTATTGTAATTTTATTTGTTTCTTGCACCTGAATTGTTGGGGAAGGGTTTTCTGCTGCTTTTTCTGGAAGGGATGTTTCTTTTGTATATAAAGATGATGATTCTTGTAATGTGTGGTTATTATTATTTGTAACTTCTGTTGTAATCCCTGGGTAGTCAGTTTCTTTTGTAAGATTGTCGGGCTGGTGTATATCTATATTTTCAACTTCGGGTAGGGGCGTTGAAATTTCATCGGTTGAGGGAAGTATATCCTGAGGTGGAATATTGTCAACAGGTATGGAAGTGGATGTTGTTTCCGAAGTCGAATAATTATTTTCAACTTCAGAAACGGAGCTTGTGATAGGCTCTTCACTATCATCTACTAAGCGAATACCAGAATTAATAAAATCAGATACAACCTTCTGATAAGACTTTGTCCATTGTTCAAACATGGGCTTGTTAGGTTTGCCTCGCATAAAATCAGCGACAACACAGCATAAAAGGGAATATAATTCAAGAGATGGTTCAATAGATAGATGTGATTTTCCAACCCTATCTGAGGAGTAAATAATTCGTGCTATATCTACAAATAATTGTTCTAAATCTTTTCTTTTGTTTTGAGAAGCGACTTCAATGCAATTTCCTAATATAGGTAATGCGGAATCAACCCATTCACGAGAGTTCGGAAATAATTTTCCTTCTTCAATAGCTTTCCTAAGGTTTGTTAATAATGGAGAGATTTTTTTTCCTAATTCCATTATTTCTTCATTAGGGTTTGTTATTTCTATTGTTTCTCTGTCATTATCTGAATCTGTCTCTGATAGCAAAGCTTCTTTCTCTTCATTTTTTACAGAATCATCTGGAGAATTAGAGGAAGTTTTTTTATTGAAAATGGACTTTCCTTGTGTCCAGAAGAGTCTTGAACGATTTCCAATTCGCACGGTTCTTTCCTCCAAACAAAATTTTTAATAACTAATATACATTATATAGTATTTACATTGTATATATAATACTATATATAATAAGAAAATGAAAATAAATAATCAAAAAATATTTTTGATTATTTTAAGGTTTGGAGGATATTTTCTAAATTTTTTTCGGTTATGGTTAAATGGGAGATGTGTTTTACCACAGAGCCATTTTGCAGGATGATAATTTGTGGTGATTGATGTTCTACTTTAAGTGTGTCAGCGAGATGGTTTGAAAGAGGACGAGAATCAATGACATTAATTAGATAGGTATTGTTTTTGTATTCTGTATGTTTTTCCAGGAAGGCATCGGTTTCTTTTTTTGCATTCCAGGAAATGGGGCAACGATTACTATGTTTGAAGAAAATTAGGATACCCTTGGTTGTATTATTTAACAAATTATCCAATTCTTCCAACTTGGTAATTTCAATCATATTATTTGCCTTAAAAATTTTAAAGTCTATCTTTTCGTGCCAATAGTTCTAATTTCAATCCGATCCATGCAGTTTTTAGAAGGGGTAATATTCCGCGTTTGAATACACTTTCAAAGACCTGTGAGAACAGTTCAAATTTTTTACGGGAGTAGGGATGCCAGTATGCTTCCATACGGTTCCATTGGTGGTCTATCAAAATGCTTTTAATGTTGGAGAAAGCATATAGTCCCTGAGCCCCGCGATACCTTCCGAATCCGCTTTCTTTAATACCGCCGAAAGGTAATGCGGAATTGGCTTGAGTTGCAAGGACATTATTAATGGAGACATTTCCGGTTACAATTTGTCGAGCAACGCGTTCCGCTCGTTTTTTATCTGCAGACCATACACTTGCGGAAAGACCGTAAGGGGAATCGTTTGCCATTTGAATGGCTTCTTCTTCTGTTTTGAAGGGGGTAATTGTAACTACAGGACCGAAGGATTCATGGTATTGTATACGATAATCTCTACCAACATTTGTAATTATAGTAGGTGGGAATGCATGACTGTCTTTTCTTCTTTCTCCTCCGCAAAGGATTTTTGCGCCTTTTTGTTTTGCTTCTTCAAGTTGGGACTCGATTTCTTCAATCTGGAAGTTGGCTGTCATACATCCAACATCTAATTCTTTTTCATCAGAAGGGTTTGGGGTGTTTGCGAGTGTTCTCAATTTTTTAGCTTTTTCGACCATTAAATTGACAAAAGGTTCGAATATTTTTTCCTGAACAAAGATGCGTTCGACGGAAGTGCAGGTTTGTCCGCAGTTGGTAAAACTACCCCAAATAGCGCCCGTAACGGTTCTTTCTAAGTTTACATCTTCAAATACAATCATGGGGTCTTTTCCACCTAATTCTAATTCTACAGGGATAAGGTGTTCTGCGGCTTGTTTCATAATAATTTTGCCGACATCAACACTACCTGTAAAATGAATTTTATCGGGTTTCTTTTCAATAAGCAGGTTAGCGGTTTTACGACTGGCATAAGCGATTTGTAAAGCCCCTTTCATAAAACCTGATTCTTCGATAATTTTTTCGTAAAGTCCTTTCAGAGGGGTAATTCGTGAGGGTTTTATTATAACGGCATTTCCAGCGGTAAAAGCACATACGAAGGGAACAAAGGAGAGATGGAAGGGGTAATTCCATGGAGAAATGATAAGAATAATACCTAATGGGTCATAAACAATTTTCGATTTTTTACCCATCAATAAAAGAGGTGTTGGAACTTTTTGGTCTCGCAAGATTTTCTCTCCATATTTCTGATAGTAATCAATCTGGTCCACAGAAGGAAAAACTTCAAGAAGTAGAGCGTCTGTTATGCACTTGCCAGTTTCGCGGGTTATAAACTCAGCGATTTTTTCCCGATGTTGGATAATGTATTGTTTAATTTTGTCCAGTTCATTAAGTCGTTCTCGTACCGACATGGAACTAATGATTGCAAATGCTTTTTTAGCTGTGTCATACATTTTTTCTACATCAGCTTCAGTAATTTCCTGGAAAGAATAAAGGAGTTCTCCTGTTTTTGGGTTTTTAACTTCGACTGTTGGATGTGTTGATAAAGTTGCTTCCATAAATATGCTCCTTTGTAGGTGCCGTAGTTTTATTTATTTAGACTGTGTTTAGGTGGAAATGTTTCTTGTATATCTTAACTGATTTTATCTATATTTGCCCAGACTTTCTGGAAAGCGTGAATGTATTGTTCCACAAGTTCGGGTTGTTCGGTTGTAAAGTAGGGCAATGATATGGCTGTCCGATTGGCTTCTTCACATCCTTTGGGAGTGCCTTCTTTAGGAAGCACGGGCATATAGTCCCACCATTTATTTTCACTAAAAAGAGGATAAGTATGAAGTAATGTCCACTGATACTCCATGACATCTACACCTTCCGCTTTTAATGCTTTGACGATTGCGGAACGGGAAGCTCCTGCTTTTTTCTCATCTATAAACATTAAGTTTCTTGAATAGTAAACTCTTTCAGCGTCTGGACGGACATATTGAGCTGAAAGACCGGGAAGTTGGGTAATGGCGTCATTGAGTTTTTTCATTTGAGCAACGCCTTTTGCGTTTCTCTCTGTTAATGTTTTTAACTGGACATTGGCAAGGATTGCCGCAATGGGGTGTATTCTTAATTTACTACCCAAGGCGGTACCTTGATATTTCCTATAGGGGCTATCTTCTGGGAATGTTTTGGGTAGGTCATAGTTTCCAAAGGTTACAGAGCGTTCATAGTCGCGAATATCTTTATACATGGCTATTCCACCTTCAATAGCAGGTAGGGGTTTTGTCGTTTGAAGGCTAAATCCTGCCATTCGACCCCATTTACCAATGTATATATCCTTTAATTTGGCACCATGTGCATGACTTGCGTCTTCAACAACTTCCAGTCCGTGTTCTTTGGCAAAGTCCATAATTAAATCCATATCACAAGGGACACCATACCAATGAACAGGCAGGATAGCACGAGTTTTTGGAGAAAGTCGTTTTTTACAGTCTTCCACATCTATGTTCATGGTTTTGGGATTAACATCAACAAAAACGGGAACATATTTTAAGAAACGCATAGGAACTACGGGGAACCAGGTGCTATAGTCGGGGACGAGTACTTCACTGCCGGGAGGTAAGTCGAGGGCGAATAATGTAGAAGTTAATGCACTTGTGCCATTACAGTGGGCTTTAACAAATGGACAATCGAAGTGTTTTTTCCATGCTTCTTCGAATTCAGCGATAGGTGCATAACTTGGATTTTTGATTAATTCGGAAACTAATTGAATTTCCTCATCACCGTAGATAGGCCATTGTGTTGCATTGGACGGAGGAGATTTTACAGCGGGAGAACCTCCATTGATTGCTAAAGTTTCTTTTTTAAGTGTTTCAGAGTTTGGTTGAGCAGTTGCCTTTACCTGGCTTCCTAAATAAATAGTAGAGCCAACAGTGGCTGTGGTTTTTAAAAATTCTCTGCGTCCTTTTTGTTTTGGTGCATTATTCATTATACTTTCTCCTATATTATTAAAAGTTTATTGTGAATGTTGTACTGTATTATTATCATAAATATAATCAATAAAGTCAATTGAAATTATAAAATAAATAGATAAAAGGATATATTAATGGCAAGCAAAAAATATATTCAACTATTTTTTATTGGGATTTTATTGGTCGTAGCCATTCTTTTTTTTATTATTATTTGGTCAAAAAATCGTGTGAATGTTGCGGAAATAGATAAGTCATTTCAATATAGTCTTGATGTTATGTATTCCGATGGGTTGCATAATTCTAATTCTGATATGATTTGTTGGCGAGGGGTATTTTATTTAATCCATGCAAATTCTCCATTTCATTTAGGAAGTAGTCGTTGCAAGTTATTGTTATGGAAATCGAATGATGGGTATAAATGGGAGAAGATAAAAGAATTTAATTCACCGGGGGAAGATATACGCGACCCCAAATTTGCAGTGATTAATGAACAGTTATTTCTTTATGTGCTTGTTAACAGGGATTTTTTTGCGGAGCCATATCGAACCTTGTATGCGAAGTCAAAAGATGGAAGAAATTGGACGCCTTTTGAACCGTTGAAAGGAGATGCGGAAGGTTGGCTTTTATGGAGACCGAAAACGAGAAATTCTGTAGAATGGTATGTTACAGGGTATTGGAATGAGCATGGAAAATCGGCGTTGTTTTGTTCGAGAGATGGAATTTATTGGGAGTTGGTATCTGTAATTTATGAAGGGGATAGAAATGATGAGACTGATTTTGAATTTTTACCGGATGGGACAATTATTTGCACGGCACGATTGGAGTTTTCCGATTCATGGTTAGGACATCCTGAAGGAAGTACTTTGATAGCCACAGCAAAACCTCCCTATAAAGAGTGGAATAAGACCCGTAGTAATGTAACGCGATTGGATGGTCCTTGTTTGTTTGCTTTTGATGGAAAGGTTTTTGCAATTGGGAGAAGGGATTATTGTAATACAGGACCTTTCTGGTATATGGGAAGTATTTTGAATAGGAAGCGGACTTCTTTATGGTATGTAAGCCCTGATGGGCTTACATGGTTAACAGATTTCCCCAGTGCCGGTGATACAGTATATGGTGGAGTTGCTATGCGTGGGAATGAGATTTATATGTGTTATTACAGTAGTCCTATCACGAAGGATTATCCATGGATAATAGGTATGTTGGGGCAGACAGATATTTTTATGCTGAAATGTGATAAGGATGATTTTAAAAAGTTTGTCAGGTCTAAAATAGAAAAATAGTAAGCAAATTAATTATAACTCAATCATATTAAGGGGAGAATCTTAATTTTTATAAATAAAATTTATTTGAGGAATGTGTTGAGAAAATTAAATAAGTGAGATTTTTTCGCGTATTATTTTCTGCTGGGATTTATTAAGTCGAATGATGTGTGTAATGCCTTGATTTAATAATAATTCTCTTGCTTTTTCTAATTGGTATCCAACCTGTTGGACATTATGAGAATCATCTGCAAAAGTGAATGGGATTTCCAATTCGACTGATTTTTGGATAATGAAAATATCGGGGAATATGCGTTGTATAGGTTTCCTTAATCCGCTGGTATTGAGTTCGAGAATGCAGTTGTTCTTTTTTATTTCTTCCAGAGTTTCTTCAATGACCTTGAGCAATTTTGAAGAGTATTCGGGAACTTCTTCAGGTTTTAGGAAACAGGTGATTAAATCAAAATGTCCTACAATATCCGGTTTTATAGAGATAATCATCTCTTTTAAAGTCTGGTAATAAGCAATCATTAATTTTTCTAATCCGTGATATGCCTCAACAGCCTTATAAAATGTTTCTGAAGAAAAATCGGTCATGTAATTATTAACCCAATGGACTGAGCCGACTATATATTCAATATTTCCTTCTCTTATCAATTGCTGGTTGAAGGAGATATAGTCGTTAGGGGGGACTACTTCAATTTCCAAACCTTTTAATAGTGTAATTTGTGAAGCATATTTTTTTTGAAGATTATCAAGGGTATCGCAATAAGCATAGAAACTATGGATAAGGTCTTGGGGCGTTTTTTTTAATTCAATCTCTTCAGGGTAAAGGTATGCTTCATGTTTGCGTGGAGCATGTTCTGAAAAACCATAAACTGGCATATTAAGTTCGATAGCACGCAAAATGATGTCTTCAATATTGCTTTCTGCATGGTCGCAAAACTCTTTGCTGTGTCCTCCATGCATGGAAAAGAACCATGGAATTGTTTCTTGCATGAAAATTTTCTCCATACAATTTAGATAAACTTTCAAAACGAATTTTATTATGATATGCTAATTAAAAGGAAAATAAAAAATAGATATTGAGCAGGAGATGAAAAATGAGTTTTTTTGTTTTGCTCTGTTATTTGACTTTTTTGCGACATTAATAGCCCATGAGCAACCAATTATGGAGGTTTGTGGTTTTAAGTTTACAGAAGGACCGTTGTGGGTGGATGAATTAGGTTGGATATTTAGCGATATACCTGCAAATACAGTTTATAAGATAGCAAATCATGAGGTTTATTTGAGTCCCAGTGGAAACTCAAATGGTTTGGCGTTGGATAAGAAAGGAAATATCCTTTTAGCGGAACATGGAAACCGAAGAATTTCGAGGATGTATCGAAATGGGAATATCGAAGTTGTTGCGGAAAGGTATCAGGGGAAGCGTTTTAATAGCCCTAATGATTTGGTAGTTCGTTCGGATGGAAGTATTTTTTTCACTGACCCTCCTTATGGTTTGCCAGGGGGGATGAATGGACCGAATGCGGAACTTAATTTTTGCGGGATTTATGAAATTACTCCGAAGGGAGATGTTTTACTTATTAACAAAAAATTGAACAAGCCTAACGGTATTGCTTTATCAAGAGATGAGGAGATTTTATTTGTCGCAGATACAGAACAAAACGCTATTTTTAAGTTTTTATATAAGGACAAAGAATATCCAATGGAGGAAATAAAATTTTGTGATGTGGCGTCCCCAGATGGAATAAAAATAGATAAGCAGGACAATCTTTGGGTTACATCGTCGGAAGGGGTGGTTGTGTTTAACAAGCAAGGGGAGAGGATAGATATAATTAAAGTTCCGAAACATCCGGCTAATTGTGCTTTTGGTGGGAAGAATGGAGATGAGTTTCTTGTTACAGCCCGTGATTGTGTATATTTATACCGTTTGAAGAAAGAAAAATAGTGTAAAAATAAAAAAGTGAAAAATTGAAACCTTATTTATATGTAATGTTATGATAATAATCCTTTCTATTAAATAATAATGAGGAATTATAAAAGAATAGGATATTTTAAATTAGAAGGTAAGAATTTATGATAGATTTGAAGAAAATAAAATCAGCAGAGGTATGGCGGGAACAGAGGGAAGAGTTAAAGAAGCAGTTTTTGCGTTATTTGGGTGAAGATATATTGGTGTTGAGCGACCCTCTTTATGAAGAGATAGAAGATGACAATTCTGGTATCTTTGTGCCGCACACGAAGGTTATTGACGAGATTGGGGAAGATGAGATTCGGAGATATAAGATTGAGTATTCTGTTCATGAGGAGGAACGGATTACTGCATGGGTTTTCGCCCCCGAACGGAATAAGAAGGAATCTATACCTGCTATTCTTTGTTGTCATGATTATGTTCCTCAGGGGAAAGATGAGTTTGCGGGTATTGATGGAGACCCTCAATATGCAATTGCCCGAGAACTTGCATACTCTGGTTACATTACTATGGTTCCAGATTGCTTGTATTTTGGAGAACGAACAGAACCGAAACGAGCAAAAGGGGGTGCGAAATTCCAGGATATGAAATGCTCTAAAGTAGTGTATCAAGGAAAACTAATTATGGATTATCTTGCGGGGCTTCGCGTTTTTGGAACATGGTTTACAACCGACATTACAAGTATTGGTGTATTGGGGAAAGGTTTTGGTGCTTTGCAAGCAATACTTTTAACAGCCATAGAGCCATCTATTCAGGCATGTGTTGCCATAGGTCCGTTGTCCTCATGGAAGGATAAAAGGAATAAGAATAACTGGCTTTTCCAGAGTGAAAATGATTTAATTCCAGAACTTCGTAAGGAGATAGAAGCAGGAAAAGAAACTTTTGATATTGAACATATTCTTGCACTCTGTGCTACGAGCGCGGTGATGATTATAAATCCTTTAGGAGAGACGGATAATACTACTAAAGGGAAAACAAGTATTCCTTATATCAAATCTGCAGAACGAATATATGATTTGTTGGGAATGCCAGAGGCGTTGCAGGTTGTTCAAAGGAAGACGAAGAATTTCGGAAGCACATTATTGCCTGTTATTGAAGATTGGTTTGCTGAGTGGCTTTAACAAATATAATTTTCATGTATAGGAATTAAACCTTATAGAGGGATTGTTTTGCTAACATGGTTGAAATTTACAAAAATAAGATAGATAAGTTAATTCAAAATGTGGAGCGTGTTTTTTTAGGTAAAACACACGCTATCAAACTTTGTGTAACGGGAATACTTTCGCGTGGTCATATTTTGATAGAAGATGTTCCGGGAATGGGAAAAACAACACTGGCACAGGTATTAGCCCGTTCCATGAATTGTGTTTTTCATCGGATTCAATTTACCAGCGATATGTTGCCATCGGATATATTGGGAGTGTCTATATTAAATCCAAGGACGACAGATTTTGAGTTTCGTAGGGGACCGATTTTTGCTAATATAGTGCTTGCAGATGAGATTAATCGGACTCCACCGAAGACCCAAAGTGCCTTATTGGAAGCCATGAGTGAAAATCAGGTTTCTGTGGATGGAAGCACCTATCCTTTACCGCAACCTTTTATTGTTATTGCGACGCAAAATCCTATTGAGTATGAAGGTACATATAGTTTGCCAGAATCACAACTGGATAGGTTTTTGATTCGACTGGAAATAGGTTATCCTCCTGCAGAGGAAGAACTTGTTATTATGAAAAAAAGAGAGGTGGTAAAGGAGATAAGTGAATTACCCCCTGTTTTAACATCGGAGGAAGTTACCGAATTACAGGAACAGACCAAAAAAATATTTGTAGATGATTCAATAATGGATTATATCTTACAGATTGTTGAACAGACGCGGAATCATGAACAGGTAGAATTGGGAATAAGTCCCCGAGGGACACAGAGTTTGTATGTAGCAACACAAGCATGGGCACTTATTAATGGAAGAGATTTTGCAACTCCGCAGGATGTTCGGGAAGTAGCCGAACCTGTGTTATCTCATCGGTTGATTTCAAAGTCGAGGTCTTTTAATTTAATACATATAGCCGAAGAACGGAAAAAAATTATTCAGGATATTCTCCAAAGGGTTCCCATTCCCCGTTAATTATGATTTCAGGATTACCTACACGAAAGAAGACGATACGAACTTTTTGGTGGGGGGAAGTTTTTTTTACGATTCTTTTACTACTTTCTGCATGGAATAGTGGTAATAATATCTTATATCTGGCTTTTGCTATATGTTTCTCTATTGCAATTTGTGCGGAAGTATTTTCGAAGTGGAATTTCATACCACCCCGTCTTGAAATATTAGTGCCGGAGCAGGTAACAAGAGGAAGTGAGGCTAATATATGGATACGGTTAAAGAATATGAAAAAGCGAACTCCTTTATTTGGGATTTCTGTAGAAGGTGTAATCGAGGATACACGGGGTGTGAAGACAAGGGTGTTCTGGAAAAAAATACCTGTATTGCCTGTAAATCAGTATATTGAATTTTCATTGGAGCAGAAATTCCCGAAACGAGGTCGTGTGCAAATAACAGAGGTAGTGATACGGTCCGAATTTCCGTTGGGAATTGTTGAAAGAGAGGCGTGGTATCAAGTGAATGCAGAGGTATTGGTAGTGCCAAGAACACAATTTTTAAAGGTGCAATCATTAGGAAATTTTGCGGGAGGAAGTCGTGTCCCAACACGAACACTTATTTCTGAATCGGGGGATTTTTATTCTGTTCGGGAGTATCAACCGGGGGATGATTTGCGATATATTGCATGGAAAATAAGTGCTCGTTTGGGTGTATGGCTGGTTCGAGAGTGGGCGTTAAGTTTACCCAATCAATATTTGATTTATCTGGATTTAAGAAGACCCGTAGGAGAAAATAATGAAGAGATTTTTGAGGAAATGATGGATTTTGTTGCCTCTCTGGCGTTTTCTCTTCTCATGAAACAATTTCGAGTGGGTATATGGACAGAAGAGGATAAGATACCTTTAGGACATGGAATAGGACATTTGAACTTGATTTTGAAAAAACTTGCATTACTTCAGCCTAAGGATAATAAGGAAATGAATGAAAAATTATGGAATCGTTTTGTTCAGGAAGGTAGAAGTTCAAGGTTATTGCTTTTGTCGGTAAATCCGGAATTATGGGGACAAGTTTTATCAACCGGTATGAGGGTGGTAAATCCTGATGTTATTTCTGCAGGAAGATAGACATAATTTGATGTTAAAGTTATCGGTATTGATTGCTGTAATGTCGGCATACCTGGCATTAACAGCCGTTCGGTACTATGGGATGATTATGTTATTTGTTCCAATAGTGCCATTGGTATTGAGTTTTTTTGTGGAGAAAATTGTTGAGAAATATCCCAGATATCCGTTTTGGATTCAAATTCCTTTGTGGATAGTGAGTATTCTTCTACCTTTATTAATAGCGTTATTGGGAATATTGGATACTGTGCTTCTATTAACGGGTATGATACAGTTAACATTAGTAGCACGACCTAAAGGGATGAAAGAATATCTATATATAATACTGATGAGTTTCTTTTTATTGTTGGGAGCTGGGGTTCAGGCACCTGAGTTTGTTGTAGGTATTTCGTTTATTTTATTTGTATGTTGTGTTTTTATTCTTTTACCGATAGTTACAGTGGTTTATGGTAAAGATAAACAGGGAAGGAGTATTTCTGTTCCATGGGTTCAGTTGAAGCAAATATTTCCTGCTTATCGGTTTTATCTGGTGATTTTTGTTTTATTAAACATTGTTGTAGGTTGGTTTTTTATTATTTCTGGTTTTTTGTTTATGCCTCGAATGGAGGCAGGTATTTTTGGTCGTGATTTGGGAGCCATTTCACGAACAGGGATTGCTACCAGTGTCTCTTTAAGGGGGGGACAAACAATTGCTATATCCTATACGCCCGTGATGAGTGTGTTTATACCTTCGACGGGGATAGGTCCGCCGATACCTCAGAATCAATTATATTGGCGTATTACAAGTTTACCGACTTATTTAGGGATACAGTGGCGTAGATGGCCTTTGGAGGATTCGTATGAACCTACAAGTAGTTCTATTTCCTTTTTGGGATTATTGAGAGCCATTCAGGTCCAGAAGAATGATGTTAAGAGTAGTATTCTCTTAGAGAAGAGAAGGGATATGCCTTTTAGAGAGGTAATACAAGATATATATCTTGACAATATTCCAGAGGATGGAATTCCTGTATTGGACCGTGTGAGGGAATTTCGTGTAAGGGAATCAGGAACTCAGGTGTCATTAAATTGGGATTCGACGAAGGATTATACAGTATCATTTTCTTCTAATAATGCACGCAGGTTGGTTTATCGAGTTGTTTCGGACCTTATTCAATGGGATGGAACGAGATTGAGAACGGCACCCGATAATTATAAAGAAACAATGTCTCAGCGGGATTATGATTTGTTAACTCAACATGATTTATCGCCAGAGGTGCAAGCCCGAATTCAGAGGATTGTAGAAGGAAAAGAAACCGTTTATGATAAGGTTCTTGCGATAGAAAAGTGGTTATCAGGTCCAGAATTCCAATATACTCTGGATATTCCTCCGTTGCCGGGAGACCATCCTATGAATGCCTTTTTTACGCAAATTCGGCGCGGACATTGTGAGTTATTTGCCAGTGCGATGGCTCTTGCTGTGCGAAGTTTGGGGATACCGTCTCGTGTAGTTTCAGGTTATGTAGGAGGGGAATGGGACGCACAAAATCGTTCTTATATTGTGCGAGAAGGGATGGCTCATTTATGGGTGGAGGTGTTATTCCTTAATTACGGGTGGGTCCCGTTTGACCCTTCGCCGTTACCCGATTCCAGTTACTTTATGAGAAACCAGATTATAATGCAGTTAACGCGTTGGATGTTAAGAACGCGAATGTTCTGGTATCAGCAAATCGTAGGATTTGACCGCGGGTTTCAATTGCCCAGTTTTGGACTTGAAAGATTTGGTTTTATAAAGAGTTTGGATGATTATATCAATCCGGGTAGAAAAATAACGGTTCCTTCTGTAGGGACTGTAATTATTCTTTTAATAATTTTAGCTATTCTTTATCTTTTGGGGTTAATATGGCAGGTATTGTGGAATGTCGTTCATCTTTATCGTGTTAAAACAAGGGAGGTTTATCTAACAAAGGACCAGTATGAAGCAAAACAATTATTTAAAAAACTGGAAATTCTGTTCGAGAAGAATAACTGGAATGTTCGGAATTTAACTGTTGAGGAAATAGTGAGAGAATTGCCCGATAGAATTCCTTCCTTGTATGATGAAGTTCAAGATTTTTTAGAGGATTACAATTTAATACGATTTGGAAAAAAGCCATGGGATGAAAAGAAAAAAATGTATTGGTGGAAAAAGATAAGGGAGTGGCGGAATAAGAGGTATTGGAAGGAAGATGTTGGCAGGTAATATGGGTAAAAATTTTAAGTAAAGTTATTTTTTCTTATTGTTCAGGAAGAATAAAACTTCGTTGGCATCTTGTGTGCCGATAATTATATCTACAAAATTGTCTTGATTTAAGTCAGCAGAGTTTATGGATACGGGTTTCCCTGATTTTATGGGATATTTTTCTATTGTAAAAAGAGTGGGTTGGGTAGTGTTTGTTTTAGGATTTGAACCTTTGTTTATCATAACAATGAGTTGTTGCCCTTTCCTATCTGCAATTGCAATATCGGGGAGGTGGTCATTATTAAAGTCGAATACAGTTATGTCCATGATTTCGGTATTTACTTCCGGGTTTGTAGTATTGAAGTTGTAGGTTTCCGATAAACGGAAAGAAAAGGGAATGGTGTCTCCATATAAAATTTCGAGGGGTTGATTGATTTTTTTATGACTGATTACAATATCTGTTTTCCCATCGGCATTGAAATCTGAAAGAAATATCCGATTGGGTTGTATACCTCTTGTGAGAATTCGAGAGTGTTCAACAAATTTATATTCCTCATTCCCTTTCAGAAATAAAATTTCTCCCGAATTAAACATTGTTACTGCAATATCGGTTAATTTGTCGTTGTCAAAGTCAGTTATTGCGATTGAACGGGGTCCTCCCGGTGTAGGAATGATTTGGTGTAGAACAAGGGATTCCTTTGAATCTCCTAAAAGAATTGCAACAATATCACTACTCCATCCTGTAGTGATTACATCCTTTAATCCATCTTTATTCAGGTCAGTAATTACCAGAGAAGTCAATCCTGGAATTGTGAAAAAAGGTTGTTCATCTCCATCAAGAAGTCGTGAGTATTTTAAATTATCATCTGGAATTTTTATAGAAGTAATGGTGAAAACATTTTCTTCCTTCAAATTATGAAAGATTTGGATGTCCTGATTTTTTTTTGCGAGGAAATTTGCAACGACAATATCTGGCCATTTTAGAGAGTCCATATTGGCAATAGCAATGGCATAGGGAGCAAAATCGGTCTTTAAGGAAGGGTGTAATTTTAGATAATTTAAAATCCCTTGAGATAGAAGTATAGATAATTCGTCATTTGCAGGTTTTTCTTCCCGGGGATTTCGCATTTCGCCACGGTCTGCGGTAACAATGTCAGGGATTCCATCTCCATTGAGGTCAGCAATTGCAATGGAACAAGGGTTTGGACCTACTTGTAAGAATTGAGGATGAAGCGAGAAAGTCTGAGAATATACGAAATTAGTTGTTAGGAGTAGTAAGAGAAAAAGTATATATTTTGATTTGTTGAAGTAAAATGTCATTTAAGCCCATCTTTCTTTTTTGTAAATTGGATAGCAAGTTTTATGGCATGATACAAACTTTGTTCGCAGGCAATACCCTTACCTGCGATATCAAAAGCGGTTCCATGGTCAACAGATGTCCTTATAATAGGTAGCCCTAATGTAATATTAACCCCTTCGTCCATAGCGATAAGTTTCATAGGGATGTGTCCCTGGTCGTGATACATAGCGATAACCATATTAAATTCTCCGAGATACATTCTTCGGAAAATGGTATCTGGCGGGTAGGGACCAGAACAAGGAATCCCTTTCTTTTTACATGCATTGATGGCTGGTAAAATAATATCTAATTCTTCATTCCCAAAAAGTCCCTGTTCACCCGCATGAGGGTTAAGTCCAGCAACACCAATATGAAGATTGCGAGGGCAAATTATTTTTAGTGCGTTGTATCCGATTTCAATCGTTTTTATTAAATCTTTTTTGTTTAAACTTTGAATGGCATTTAATAAGGACTTATGAGCCGTGTGATGAACAACCCGCATATTTCCGGCAAAAAGAGACATCCGATAATGTTTTGTTTTTGTCCAGTCTGCTAACATCGTAGTATGTCCATCATAAGGAATACCTGCTCTTGCTAAACCTTCTTTTGTTATGGGACAGGTTACCATAGCATCACATCTTTTTTCCGTGCACCATTTCACTGCTTGGCGAATCCATGCCGTTGCGGAAGTGCTATTTTGGGGGTCAAGGATTCCCGGTTTCATGTCTAAACTTGTATATTCAAGTTCAATGATACCAATTTTACTTTTTAGTTTCGGGGCTTCTTCAGGGATATTAATTTTGACAGGTTCTAAATAGTTGTTTAATTTTCTACAATAATATAGATATGCTTGAATGTTTCCGAGTATTATGGGGGTGCATATTTTTGTGATTTCTTTATTTGTTAAGACTTTCCCAATAATTTCGGGACCGATACCATTAATATCTCCCATTGTTATGGCAATAATCGGTTTGGAACTCATATTAAAAATCCTAAATAAAGGGCGAAAATTAGTTTAAAGGTTCCATTTTTTGTTTATTATTATACTTGAAACGGGGAAGAAAGTTTCTTGTATGAAAGTAAAAGAAAATAGGCAGAACCACTATATTATAGCATTCTGCCTATTTATGTAAAATACATTATTTAAGAGATGTAGTATTTTATGTTAATGCGGATACGAGAACACCGATGACAAGAGCAACCGCTTGTGTTACAGGAGCAGTGCCACCTGTTGGTTGATAACGAATAAATTCGACATGTCCATCAAGGTAAAGAACATTTGACCCACCCGGAATATGGTTGAAATTAGAAGCGTCAGTTGCTACTTTGTCAAACATGATGGGTAGGCTGCTTTGTGCTTTTGAACTTGATGCAGGATTGTTAATATCTGTTATGAGGAATCTTTCGATACCTTCACGCAAACGATAAACTGTATTGGTTCCTGCATTACCATACCCATCGAGTGTTGAACTTGTTATGTCTGCATCAACAACACGCATAATGCCAGCATTATCCTTTGTTTGAACAGCAGTGATAAGTTCGGGTTTTGCCAATGACATTAATCCATAAACCAACTGTGCAGGTGCGTTTCCAGAACCAGATACAGGACCTGCTCCAAGTGCATTTAATACATTTACCATAGGTGTAATGTCTACCATAGGCCATTCATCGCCAACGCGGTCCATGACCAATCCCAAGTAGATATAACTTGAATCCATAGCAGAGGCGCAAGATACGGTGTCGTTTGCATATACATTTACGCACCAATCGTCACGGTCGGGATATTTTGCACGGGTAATTGTTTGGCGATAGTCGGAGTCCGATGGGCAAAAGGCAATCATAGGGTCGTTGAGATATTCTGGATAGATTAAGAATGTGCTGGGACATAAGTCTGCACGAACCTCAATATTGCCATTGATTTGCGGATAGGCACCGAACTGAACAGGAGGAAATCGTTCTCCTTTCGCTTCGTTGGAATACATTTTGAGAACCAGTCCCCATTGTTTTAAGTTGTTCTGACAACTGGAACGACGAGCCGCTTCGCGTGCACGGGCAAGTGCAGGTAATAGGATGGCTGCAAGTATGCCAATGATGGCAATTACAACCAACAATTCAATTAAAGTAAATCCTTTCTTTTTTAACATACGCATATCCTTTCTTGTTTTATTTTTTGCCACGCGCGTAGCATGTTTATTACCATATATAGAGACAGATTGAAAAACATCTGGGTTTCATTAGAATTTATTATTTTCAAAAGTAGTTTACAATTCTTATTTAAGGAGAAAAATATAATGAAAAAGTTAATGAAAAAAACAATGCCGATTATTATTGCTTTATTTCTTATTATTGGATTTTCGGGATGTATATGTAAGCCTATTCAGGAAGGAGAATTGACCTTATTGTCTACACAATTTGGTTATAAAGTAGAAGGACCTTTGGGCTTTGAAGGGACAATTACAAAAGAAAGTGTGGACATGGAAGAGTGGAACTTTTCAGGGAAATTTGTATTTCCTAATCAATTATGTTTTTATCTTGGGAAAACAGTGTCTATAGCAGAGAGTTATCCTGAACAAATTGAAATACGGCTTTATACAATTTCTTCTTTAATAGGGCAGATACTACTACCGCGTGATAAGGAAGTTCCTGTTCAATGTAAGATAAAGGCTTCGAATGATGCCCGTTTCCGAGTTATATTTTATTAATTTGTTAGAAAATTTAGATAGAAAGACATGAATATAGTAAAAGATGAGTTACGGAAGAAGGTATTGTTTTGTAGAAGATTGCTTTCGCCGAATGAAATAAAAGAAAGAAGTGAAAGAATAACAGAGCTCTTTTTTTCATTAACTTTTTGGGATGTGTATGAGAACTTTTTTGTATACATGTCCGATGGACAGGGAGAAGTGGAAACAAAATCTCTTATTTATTCATTGCTTAAAAGAGGGAAAAAAATATGGATACCGCGTGTAAAACAATATAATTTGATATGGTATCTAATTGATGAGAAAAAATTACAGGAATTAAAGATTAGTCCCTGGGGAATATTAGAACCTTTGCCTGATTGGGAACCCTCTACGGATAGAATAAAAGAAAAGACTGTTTGCATTGTTCCGGGAATCGTTTTTGACCGTCGTGGTTATCGAATTGGACATGGGAAGGGCTTTTATGACCGTTTTTTAGGTAGCAATAGGCGGTGTATTTCTGTAGGTTTCTGTTATAGTTTTCAGATGGTAATGTTATGTCCGCATAGGAACTGGGATGTTCCGGTGGATTGGGTTATTACTGAAAATAATGTGTTCCATCCCCATAATTCTTTTTCATAAATGTAAGGCAAATGAGTTTTTATGAAGGATAGAGAATATCAATATGTAGAACTTAATAAGGGGAAAACATGTTTTGAGAAAGTGGGGGATAGTTCTAAACCTATTGTCGTATTTGTGCATGGATTATCTTCGCCGATGTGTATTTGGAATAAAAATATTTATGAATTGTCTAATGATTGTTGTGCTATTCGATATGACCTTTATGGCAGAGGAAATTCTGCCCGTCCTATAGTTTCTTATGATGCGGATTTGTTTGTTAATCAATTATATGAATTGATACAAACATTAGCACTTTCTTTACCCGTAAGTCTTGTAGGGTTAAGTATGGGAGGTGCTATTGTAAGTGATTTTGCAGTTCGATATCCTGAAATGGTGGATAAAATGGTATTAATTGCTCCTGCAGGTTTATTAAAGCGAACATGGGGAATGAAATTAATGGGTATGCCTTTTGTTGGAACAATTCTTTATGAAGTTTTTGGTAAGAAGGCTTTAATAAAAGGTGTCTTGGAAACAATAGGGGATTCTATGGAAGATAAAATTTATATGCAGAAGGTTTATGAAGAACAGATGAGGATACCCGGGTATAGAGAAGCCATATTGTCCACATTAAAACAGGGTCCTATATGTGATATGGAGGATGTATATATTCAATTGGGAAAACAGAAACGGGAAGGATGCCTGATATGGGGAGAGAAGGATAATGTTGTGCCTTTTTGCTTGAGTAAACAAATAATAGAATGGGTTCCATGGCTTACTTTACATGCCGTAAAAGATGGAACCCATGCAGTAAACTATCAGAAAGCAAATATAGTAAATGCTATATTATGTTCATTTTTTAATAGGTAAATGAGAAAGGAGAGAATATGGATTTCTCTAAAATATTAGAAATTGCTTTTAACTTTCGTGAAGCAAGGGTATTACTCACAGGTGTTGAATTAGATATTTTTACTTTGTTATCGGAGCGAGAAATGGATTTGCAGGAGATATGTGAAGAATTGCATTCGGAAAAAAGGGCGACTCAGTATTTGCTGGATGCAATGTGTGCCATGAAATTGTTGGAAAAGAAGGACGGGAAATATAAAACATCTACAGAAGTAGTTCCTTTTTTAAGCAAATATGGGTCTGAATGTATGTTATTTATGTTAGAACATTATGCAAATTTATGGCATCGCTGGTCCCATCTTACTGATATAGTGAAGGGAAAAACGATTACAATAAAACCTGTTGACCAGATGAGTCCCGACCAGTTGAAAGCGTTTATTTTGGGTATGCATGTACTTGCATTGAGAGCATCTAAACCGTTGTTAAAAAAATTGGGAACTGTTCCTTATAAAAAAATGTTAGATGTGGGAGGTGCATCGGGAACCTATTCTGAAGCCTTTATTGAGATAAATCCCCAATTGCAGGCAACAATATTTGATTTGCCCCCCGTTATAGAGATAGCCAAAGAACGATTAAAAAATTCACCCTATAAAGACAAGATAGATTTTTATGTTGGGGATTTTTATAAGGATGAGTTACCGAGTGGTTATGATTTTTTATGGTTGTCAGCGATAATACATCAGAACAGTCGGGAACAAAATGTGGATTTATATAAGAAATGTTTTGCTGCACTGGAAACAGGGGGTGTTTTGTGGATACGGGATTATGTGATGTCAGAAGACAGAATAAGTCCGAAAACAGGGGCGTTGTTTGCAATTAATATGTTAGTAGGAACGCAAGGAGGAGGGACATATACCTTCGAGGAGATTAAAGAGGATTTAAATTGTGCAGGATTTAAGAATGTGCATTTTAAGATTCATGGGGAACAGATGGATACAGTCATAGAAGCAGTTAAAGAAGAGTAAGTATAGATATTAGTTGCTTTTTTCTGCAAATGCAGCAGATAACATAACCGAGATTACGGTGAAATATAAATAGAAGAAAAGAGCCTCTGTGGAAGATGCTGTTTTAGGATAGTTTTGTTTTTTAGTTATTATGTCTGTGTGTTTCTTTTTCATCGTTGTATCCTTTCTACAGTTATTTGTTTCATCTGTTTAAAAGACGATACAAACGAAAAAGCAATTCATTTCTTTAAAAATTATTTTTAAGGATAGAGAAAGAATTGTAGAACTATACATACTTTAAGTGTAAATGAATTTTCACATAAGGAAAGATGATTTATAGTTGTGGAGCACAACGAATGGGTAATGTTTATAATTTTACTGAAAATAAGATAACAAAAGGTTATAATGAAAAAATTACTCTTGTGAAGACGAATAAGGAGATAAGGATGAAATATGGGTAGGGATTAGGAAATGTATGGCTATTACAGAGCAAATTCCTATGATGCCGGAGATAATCATTACCATGTCCAGACCTGTAACCTGTATAGTCGGAGCGAAAAAGAGTTGTAAGGGTGCCCGTAGAAAATGTAAATAAGTATTTGACGAAATCTGAAATAGGGTTCCGTATTCTGCAACATAACCGGCTAAAATGGGTGCTATTCCTGCAACCAAGCCATTCAGGGAACTGTTTAATGCTAATGGTGCTGTGGCTTTACCGCGAGGGGTTGTGGAAAAAATAAGGTTTGTGAGACATAGGTTAATTCCTGCTACGCAAATACCTGAAATGATATGTAGGAATAATATTAAGTACCATTGGACAATATCATTTTTTAGTTCTGCGGATATGAACCACGAAATAACAGCGGCAAAGAAAACAGGTATGCATAAATATAGCAAAGAGCGATTCCCGTATCGAATAGAGAATTTTTTCCAGAAAGAAAAGGATATAACATTAGCAAATTGGTTCAAAACGGTTAAACAAATAATGATTAATAACGAATAACCAATTCGTTTCATCAGAAAGACTGGTAAAAAGGGACAGGAAAAATTAAAGATAGAGTTCCAGATGATACAGAATAGCATTGTTTTACGGAAGTTAACATTTTCTAAGGATTCCTGAAAGGGCTTCCAGAAGGAATTGTGCTGGAGTGAAGAGTGTGTTTGTTCATTAATATGTTTCAATAAATCGCGAATATTGTGTATGGCTATTGATGAGCCTAATCCTAAAATTCCAGCAAGGATAAATACCCCAGAATAACCAAAAAGCATATATTGTGAATAATTATTTTTTATATATTCTAAACCCAATGCTCCAACAAAACTTGCAATGGCTCCTAATAAGGTGGCAAATATGAATCTTTGAGTTAATACCTGATAGAAAGTATCTGGATTGAAAAAATCGCGAAACCATGTGCTGAAAGCACAACCACCTATATTGGCAAATGATACATAGATAATATACAAAACAAAAAATATAGGGAGAACATGACTTTTGATAAAGAAAAGTGGAATAAGTCCACAGAGTAGTATTGCTATACGACTTAAAGTTAGAGCAAATAGGGCAATAAATTTTCTTTTAGGATATTTTTCAACTAAAAATGTTGCTGGTATTTGCAAGATTTGAGCCAGAGGAATTAGTGCATTTAAAAGACCAACCACAACATAGCTTGCACCAAGATATAAAGCGAAAGCACTAAGAAAGGCGCCTGTGCTAAGGCTTGTCATTCCTTGCGCTAATGTTGCGTCAATAACAAAAAAATTTTTATTTTTATCAATATAATTGTTATCGATATTTTCTAAGTCTTCTTTATGTGTAGAAACAAGTATGCTCATTTATCAATATATGGTAGTAGTTTTGTTATTATACAATATGTTGTTATAAAAAAAATAGAAATAATCAGAATATAAAAAATAGTGCATCCATAGATGCACTTACAATATTATCTCTATTTTTTGTTTGTTAGTTTACCTTGGTAATATTATACCATAAACAATAGATAAAATTACATTTATTTTGTAATAATCCGCAAAAAAATGAAAAAGTTTCACTAATTCACGAAAATTAAAGATATGTATTTAAAAAATTTTTATGCACGGTATTTTCGATGTATTACAGATTTGAATGTAGAATTCCATACAGGGATGAATATCATTATCGGAGCCAATGCTCAGGGGAAAACTTCTTTATTGGAGGCGATTCATTTTTTATCATTGGCGCGTAGTTTAAGGACGAATAATGAAAAGGAATTGGTTCAATACGAAAGGGATGGTTTTTTACTTAAAGGGAAAGTAGTTTCTGATGAAGATATGATGGAGCCAATATCCATTGATATGAAATGGGTAAAAGGGAGCAAGAGAATTTATGTAAATGGCATTAGTCTTGAAAAGGTGAGCGAATTAATCGGGAAAATGCGGATAGTGTTCTTAACGAGTGATTTTTCAGACCTTGTAAGTGAAGGGGCAAGTTATCGAAGGAGATTTATGGATGTCCAACTTTCACAGATGGATAGTGCATATCTTTATGCGTTGCAAGGGTATCAGCGAGCACTTCGTCAGAGGAATGAATTACTGCGTAAACCCGATGTAAAACAGGATGAATTATGGATTTGGGAAGTGCAAATGGCGGAGTTTGCCAAGACACTTATAAGTAAACGGAGTGCTTTTATAAAAAATCTCAAACCTTTTGCATCCGATATTCATAATCAAATTATATCAGATGAAAAATTAGAAATTGGTTATTTGCCGGATGTTTTAGAGGATGTTTTTTTGAAGAAATTAGAGGAAAATCGTAAAACAGATATTCAGAGAGGGCAAACAATTCATGGACCTCATCGAGATGATATAGAAGTGAAGATTAATGGCTATCCTGTTCGTCAATATGCGTCTCAGGGGCAGAAAAAGACCTGCGCTTATGCAATTCGTATTTCAGAGATTTATTTAAGTAAAGAGAAGAAGGAGGATTTTCCTATTGTGCTTGCAGATGAATTGTTTTCCGACCTTGACCCACAACGGGGAAAGAAATTTTTAGAAACAATTCCAGAAGGAATACAGGTTATAATAACAGCAGTGGATGAAATATTCTGTAGAAATTTAGAACGAAAGTTTGATATGTATCGAATAAGGAGTGGCAATCTTGAGAAGTCACAAGAACAAGCCTGAAAAAATATCCGAGATAATTTCGAATGTAAAAAAATCCGAAGTTCTTAAATTGAGTTTGGAGTTGGTTCCTGTGTGGAAGCAATGGAAACAGATTGTTGGTGAAGAATTTGCATCACTCACAGAACCCGCAGGTTTTCGGAGGGGGAGACTTCATATTAAAGTGAAGAATACTACCGTTATGCACCGATTAACTTTTGATAAGGAACAGATATTAGGAAGGATAAAAGCCGTTCTTCAAAAGGACCTTATTGATGATTTGTTCTTCGAACTTGATGAAAAGGAGTAATGAAAATTTTTTGTTACTTTATTTTTTATTCGGAATTTTCTTCATTATCAGGGGCATTTTCAAAAAGGTCGCCGGTTTCTTCTTCATTTTCTTCTTCGGCATAAGAACCTTCCGGTAATTCTTCTTCTGCATCACTCTTTTTAATTGCTTTATCTGCGGATGCAATTTTAGCACCTTCGCGTAGGTTCATTAATTGCACACCTTTGGTATTTCGACCAATGACACGAATACTTTTAATGGGGATGCGAAGCATTTTGCCATCGGTGGCAACGACTACGATGTCTTCGTCATCACTTACGGTAAGCATGGTAACAACATTGCCATTGCGCTCTTGTGTCTGTATATTAATAATTCCTTTTCCTCCGCGATGTTGGATGCGGTATTCTTTTACTTCTGTCCGTTTCCCGTAGCCATTTTCTGTAACAGTGAGAACGGTTAGATTGTCTTTGGCAACGGAAACGCCTACGACATAATCACCTTTATTAAGGCGAATGCCAACTACACCCTGAGCCGTTCTACCCATAGGACGGACATCTTTTTCAGGAAATCTTATTGCAAGGCCGCTATGAGTTGCTAAAAGGACATTGTCTATTCCTGAGGTAACAAGGACATCTATAAGTTCATCACCTTCTTCTAAGGTAATTGCCTGGATACCTGTCGAACGCGGTTTACTATAAGCAGATAACGGGGTTTTCTTAACGAGACCTTTCTTGGTTACCATGAACAGGTATTTGCTTTCATCTTTTAAGTTTTTAATTGAAAGGAAGGCTGTTACTTTCTCTTTATCTCCGAGGGCAAGCAGGTTTTTGATATTTCTACCTCTTGCGGTTCTGCCTGCTTCAGGAATCTCATGGACTTTCCGCCAGTAGACACGCCCTTCGTTTGTGAAGAACATGAGATATTCATGAGCGGTTGCAGTAAAGACATGTTTAACGAAGTCATCTTCAGGGGTTTCCATTCCCATGACGCCTTGACCTCTTCGCCGTTGTTTTCGTGATGTTGTCTGGGGCATGCGTTTAATATATCCTTGATTGGATACGGTTATAATCATGGCTTCATCGGCGATAAGGTCTTCAATATCAAAGTCTTCAATAGTTTCTAAAATCTCTGTTTTTCTCTCGTCTCCATATTTTTCGCGGATTTTTTCTACTTCTTTTCGAACTTCAGCAAGAATATTTTCACGGCTTGAGAGGATATGTTTTAATCGTTTAATTTCTTTAAGCAGGTTGTCATATTCTTCTTGTAGTTCTTTTCGTTCTAATCCGGTTAATCTCCGTAGTGGCATAGCAAGGATGGCTTTTGCCTGTTCAACAGAAATATCTAACTTTTTGCATAATTTTGTTTGTGCTTCTTCTGCATTTGCAGATTTCCGAATTAGATTAATTACTTCGTCAATTTGGTCAATGGCTTTTAATAGACCTTCAAGGATATGGGCACGGCGTTCTGCCTGTTCTAAATCGAAACGGGTTCTGCGTTCTACAATTTCAGCACGGTATTGGACATAGTGCTGAATCATGTCTTTCAGGTTTAATACGCGTGGAATATTATTTACTAATGCGAGGAAATGGATTCTTGATGTGCTTTGTAATTGAGTATGTTGGTAAAGTTGGTTTAAAACGACCTGAGGATTGACATCGCTTTTGAGTTCAATGATTAAACGCATTCCTTCGCGGTCGGATTCATCGCGAAGGTCAGTGATACCTGAAACTTTGTTGTTCTCTACGGCTTTTGCAATAGATTCAATCACAGTTTGTTTTGTAACCTGATACGGGATTTCTTCAACGAGTAAACTTTTCTTTTTCGTTTTTTCCTGGGAGACGACTTTAATTCGTGCCCGAAGTTTTACCTGTCCCGTTCCTGTTTTATATGCACGAAGAATTCCTTCTTTACCACAGATGATAGCCCCCGTGGGGAAATCGGGTCCCGGCACAATCTTTATAAATTCTTCGACGGGAGCGGAAGGATTGTCTATATAGTAAATAATTGCGTTACAGATTTCTGTTAAATTGTGAGGAGGACAGTCTGTAGCCATACCGACGGCAATACCGTAAGAGCCGTTTACAAGGAGGTTGGGGAAACCGGACGGTAATACGGTGGGTTCATCGAGACGGCCATCGAAATTAGGACGCATTTCGACGGTATTCTTTTCTATATCTGTTAGCATTTCTAAAGCAATGGGCGTTAACCTTGCTTCTGTATATCGGTATGCTGCGGGACTATCTCCATCGATAGAACCGAAGTTACCCTGACCATCAACCATAGGATAACGCATGTTCCAATCTTGGGCTAATCGGACAAGGGCATCGTAAACCGCCTGGTCTCCATGGGGATGATATTTTCCTAAACATTCTCCGACGATAGTGGCACATTTACGGTATGGACGATTGGGAGTTAATCCCAATTGATGCATAACGAAGAGTATGCGTCTTTGAACCGGTTTTAATCCATCGCGAATATCGGGTAAAGCCCGACTTACAATTACACTCATGGAATAATCGAGGAAAGCGGTTTGCATTTCCTGTTCAATGGGGACTGGCTTTATATTTTGATTCACCGCCATGTATTTTCTCCTAAGGTGTTTTATGTGTCTATTGGAAATTAAATATCAAGATTTTGCACTTCAAGAGCATGTTTTTCTATGAAATGACGACGAGGCTCAACTTCATCGCCCATTAAAATTGTGAATGTCTCTTCTACAGAACTTTCATCAGCAATTTCTACTTTCAGCAATGTTCGTTTTTCGGGGTCCATGGTCGTTTCGTAAAGTTGTTCGGCATTCATTTCACCGAGACCTTTGTATCGCTGAATTACAAGGTCTTTTTTCCCTAACTCCATGAGGTAGTTTCTAAGTTCCATAGGTGAATTGGTTTCAAAAAGCAAATTGTTTTCTTTATTATCTTTGCTGAAAACTCGGAAAGGTGGAGCGCCCAGTGCGTTAGCAGCTTCATACCAATGGAGGTATGATGAAAAATCGGGACTTTTCATGAAGGCTATATCCACCTGATTGGGAAGGCGTGCAGGTTTGGGAGTTGTAACGGATTCTGTATCGCCATTATCACTTTTGGTGGGAATGGCCATGTTAATGATTTCCTTCGCATCGCCAAAGATTTTTTTCCATTCTTTTTGTGTGATTGCTTCGGGATAGACAAGTTTTTCGCGAGGCAATTCTCTTATCCGTTGGAGTTCTTCAAGGGTAACGCCGTATATTTTATTTAGTCGGTTGATTACTTTTTCAAGGTTTCGAATAGCTTCAATCGTTTTAATAAGTGTTCGAACTTGAATAAGTTTTTCATCGTTGTTCGCATCTCCATTGCTTGATACAACCCGAACATTTTCCATGACTGTTTCAAGTATAAAAGCCTCAAATTCATATTCGGAATGGGTGTATCTTGATTTTTTCCCTTTGGAAATTCTGTAAAGGGGAGGGAGTGCTATGTATAGATGTCCTTTTCGGATAAGTTCGGAGGCGTATCTAAAGAAAAATGTTAATAGGAGGGTTCGAATGTGAGAACCATCTACATCAGCATCGGTCATGATTATGACGCGATGGTAGCGAAGGTTATCAAGTGTAATTTCTTCTTTACTTATGTCAATACCTAATGCCCGAAGGAGTGAAGCGATTTCCTTATTTTCAAGTACTTTATGAAGGCGGCTTTTTTCGACATTGAGGACTTTTCCGCGTAAGGGAAGGATAGCCTGATAACGGCGGTCTCTACCTTGTTTAGCGGAGCCACCTGCACTATCACCCTCTACGATGAATAATTCGCAAAGTTCTGGATTTCGTTCTGAACAATCGGCTAATTTAGATGCCTGTCCTAATGTATCCAGAGCGGATTTTCTGCGGACACGTTCTTTGGCTTTACGGGATTCTTCACGGGCTTCTGCTGCTTCTAAAATTTTATCCGCAATCTGATTGGCAATGCGGGGATTTTGCTCAAAAAATTCCTGTAATGCACTATATACAATTGAGTTTACAAGCCCCTGAACCTCGCTATTTCCCAGTTTATCTTTGGTTTGTCCTTCAAATTGTGGGTTGGGATGTCGAATAGAAACTACAGCGGTCAACCCTTCGCGAGTATCATCACCTGTAACAGAAAAGTTTTTCTTTTTATTCAGATTGTTTTTATCTATCCAATCTGTAATACTACGGGTTAGAGCACTACGAAAGCCGGTGATATGAGTGCCTCCACCGGGCGTGTGAATGTTATTTGCAAAACTGATGACCTGCTCATAATAAGTTTTTACATACTGTAACGCCACCTCTACCTGAATGTCTTCTTTGCTTTTGGAAATGAAAATGGGCTTGGAATGAATAGGTTCTTTACCTTTATTTAAGTGTTTGACAAATTCTTCCAATCCCCCTTTATATTGAAGGGTTATCGAAGGTTCATCATTTCGCTCATCTGTGAATATAATTTTCAAACCTGCGTTTAAGAAGGCTAACTCTCTGAGACGATTAATTAAAATTTCCGACTGAAATACCACCTCTTCAAAAATATCCGGGTCAGGGAGGAAAGTAACTCGTGTTCCGGTCCCTTTTGCTTTGCCACGAACTTCCAAAGGAGTAGATGTTTTTCCGCGTTCGAAAGCCATATAGTAAATTTTTTCATCTCTTTTTACTTCCACTTCTAACCACTTGGAAAGGGCATTTACACAGGAAACGCCAACACCATGTAATCCCCCGGAAACTTTATAGACACTATGATTGAACTTGCCTCCTGCATGAAGCACAGTCATAACAACTTCAAGAGCTGACTTCCCTTTATGTGTTCCGTCTTTCATCGGGTCAACAGGTATTCCGCGTCCATTGTCAATAACTGTAACGCTATTATCAATGTGGATTGTTACCTGAATAGTATCACCGCAGCCTGCCATGACTTCATCAACACTATTATCAACTACTTCATAAACAAGATGATGTAAACCACGAATACCTGTGTCGCCGATATACATTGCGGGTCTTTTTCGGACGGCTTCAAGTCCTTCAAGGACACCAATGGCATCTGCAGTATAAGCATGAGATGTATTTTCAGTCATGTGCTCCACCTTTCTATAGGTAATAGGAAAGAGTCCATAAAAGGGAAGAAATTAAGTAAGTTTATTATATCAAATTATGATAACGAAGGGCAATAATAAACAGAGGAAAATGAATAAAATATTTGAAGAACACCATGATTTCATTGATGGAAAAATCACTTGCAAATAAGTATCAATCAATAATTTAGGAGAAATAAAAATGGTGGGCGATACTGGACTTGAACCAGTGACCCCTTGCATGTCAAGCAAGTACTCTAACCACCTGAGCTAATCGCCCACTCAGTATAAATGTGGATATAAATTATATCAATCTATAAATGTATTGTCAAATTATTGAAGATTTTAATGTAATAGTTATTTTGTTGTTGTGTCGTTGGGTATGGCTTTGACATTTTCTTTATCTACTTTGAATGGGTATGTGTTTTCGGGTAGAACTTTCATTTGTGTGCAAATGCTATATGGATTGCCAAAGGAGCCGGGGAATCGGACTTCGACATAATAAGCACTCCAGCCGGTTTTGGGTTGAACTAATTTTGCTTTGGCTTTTCCCTTTCCTTTTAAGGGTGTGCTTTCCCATTTGGAGTTTCTAAAGTCGCGGTTGTTGGAGTCGGCTTTCCAGAGGTAGGCGGTACCTTCCGGGTTGTCCCATTTTACATTAATGACATTTCTTTTGGATATTTCCCATGAGACAGAAGGGAACGATTTTTTCTCTTTTGTGGACAGGAAAAATTCGGCTAATGTAGCAATACCTGTAGGAGAGGCGTCATGGCCTGTATTGGGTTGATAACATAAGTATTTTGGAGCGGGGAAGTCCGGGAAGTATAGATTGGCGGAATCTACAGTCCAATAGGGGTCATTGGTGCCAAGGAGAATTAATTTAGGTAAGGTAAGTGAATTTCTGTAGGTATAAGGGTCAACAATGCTTAATAATTGTTCCCCTTTGGGTGAGTGCATTCTCTGAGGAATTTTAAGGCGGGTGTAATCTTCTATTTCACTGCTGAAGGTGCCATAGCATTCTAATTGGTGAAGCATTTGTTGTTTCATGTTAAGCACATCAATAACAGCAGGGGCAATGGCAACAACCCTTGGGTCTCCTGTTGCTGCGGTTAACCATGTTGTCCAGCCTCTTTTTGAGCCACCTGTAAGGACGAAGCGTTTGATTTCGTGGTTATCTGTATCCTTTTGGACCAACTGGATAGTGTCCATGGCACGGACAGCACTTTTTACCATTGGTAGTAATAATGGCCATTCATCTCCTTCGCCATTGAGATATTTATCGTAGGTGTAAGCGATGATTTCGTCTTCGTTTCTTCCATCAAATAAGGGCTGATTTGGAACCTGAGATAGAACTGCAATAACGGAATTTGTTTTTTTCGCAACTGTGACAGCAATTTTAAATTCTATGGAATTAATATTGGGCTCTTTTTGTTGGTTGTAACCTCCGCTAATAACAAGCATGGCTATGTCGGAATTCTTTATTTCGGGTGGACAGAGTAGAACGAGCCAATGAGTCCATACAATATTTTGCCATGTTTGTGATGTTAACCGAATAATTTTCGCTTTGCAACCCTCCATATCTTTTGTATCTACAATTTCATAAGAGTATGTAGGGTCGGGTTTGGTTACATAACTTTTTAAGTCGGCATGGGTAAACGATGAGATGAATAAAAGATTTAAAAACAAGGGGAAGATAAACACGATGGCTAATTTGTTCTTTTTCATAAGAGGTCTCCTATTGATTGGTTTAATAAAATATGTTTATTTTAAGACACTTTATTATTTAAAATGGTTTCTCTTACGAAAATGGGAAAGGTCACGAGGTAGGATATTTTCTTTTCTCATTCTTCCCGGGGTAATGCCGTCTTGTTCAATACTTTTCCGAATGCGCAGGTAGGATTCATAGCGGATGAGGGGGATTTCACCGTTTTTAATCGCTTCTCGAACGGCACAGTTAGGCTCATGTATATGAGAGCAGTCATTAAATCGGCATTTTTCAGCGAATCGGGATATTTCAGGGAAGTAATAATCAAGGGAGCGGGGGTCCATGTCCCAGAAGCCTAAAGAACGGATACCTGGGGTATCAATTAATTTGCCCCCGTTGGGTAAACAGTAGAGTCGTGTATTGGTAGTAGCATGCTTCCCTTTTTCTGTTTTTTGACTAATTTCCAGGGTTACTGCATCTACATCGGGGCAAATACTCTTTAGAAGGGAAGTTTTTCCAACACCACTATGACCTGCTAATACGCCCGTTTTGTTTTCTAATAGATTTACAATGTCTTCAATCCCTTGTTTTTTTACACAACTGGTGAAGAGCATTTTCAATCCGAGATTTTGGTAAATTTTTACTTCTTCTGGCAGAGTATCTATAAGGTCAATCTTGTTGATAACAATTACAGGTTCTACATTCCCATTTTCGGCAACAATAAGGAATCGGTCTATGAGTCCGGGTTTGAATGTGGGTTGTTTTACAGAGGCAACAACAAAAAGGATATCAACATTAGCCGAAATGACTTGTTCGGGTGGTCCCTCGCGGTCTATAGAAAGCCTGCTTAATTTTGATTTTCGAGGTGCAATCCCACGAATAATAGGCTCCCCTTTTTCTTCATAATCGACAAAAACTCGGTCACCGGGAGCAATAAGACTGGATTCTTTTTCCCGAAGTCGTTCATCGATTTTACACTGGATTTCTTTCGGTTCTGTTGCTGTATCAAGCAGGACAAAAGCCCATTTTTTACTATGAGATACTACGGTTGCATTGGGTTCGAATGTTTCAGGAAGATGGGATTCATGTTGAGAATTGTCTGGTAGATGAACTTCTGCCCGTCGGTGACGAATGGAATCTTTTGAGAATGCTTCGTCGTAACGATTTTCCCAGTTTTTTATACGAGTTTCTGACCGTTTGCTTTTTTCTAATTTTTTCTTTTTCATAGTCCTATAAATTTAATAGAGTTGCTTGTAAAAAAATCAAAGAGATTATAAGAGATTATATATGTATTATGGGGATTTTAAAAATTAAATGCCACTTTTATTTTTATTGGAGGACTTCTGTTTTCTGGTAGGGGAAAGGGAAGCACATACAGATTTCATTTTACAGTTAACGAAGGGAAGAAGTTTTTCGTCCGGTAATGGTTTTTTGATAATTTTATCTAATGTCCATTTTCTAAGCGTAGAAGTGAGAGCAGTTCGAACTTCATACATGGCTTTATGGAAGGCGCAAACATGTTCAATATCGTCTGTGTCTTTGCAGTAATCTCCTAAAATTTTCCCTTCACATGCTTCTACAATATCAAGGAGTGTAATTTGTTGCGGTGGTAGATTTAATGTAAAACCACCGGAAGGCCCTCTATGAGCATTGAGTAGTCGTGCTTTAGTAAGTAGTGTCATAATTTTTGAGAGGTAAGAAGTGGAAATATGGATATGTCTTGTGAGTTCGAGATGGGAAACAGGTTCTTTTTTATTGTGAAGGGCTATAAATGTTAGTGCTTGTATGGCTGTAATCGTTGTGTTGCTGAACATAGGAAGAATCCGGTTATGGATATATTTCGGGGAACAGGTATTTAACAACCTGTTCCCCTTTATTTTTAGGTTATGATACAACTTGTAGAATTTGTTTTACATCTTCAGAGGCATTTTTGCCGATAGGTTTCAGGTCATATTTATCCTGTAAAACTTTTAACACATTGGGGGTAATAAATGCAGGTAAAGCAGGACCCAATCGGATACCTTTAACCCCTAACGATAATAAAGTCAATAAAACAGCAACAGCTTTTTGCTCAAACCAACTTACTACAAGAGTGAGAGGTAAGTCGTTTACGCCACAATTAAACACTTTCGCTAAAGCGAGGGCTGTTTGGATAGCACCGTAAGAGTCATTGCATTGACCCATGTCTAATAAACGAGGAATACCTTCAACATCCCCGTAATCATAATTGCGAATACGATATTTACCGCAACCTAATGTGAGGATGAGAGATTCTTTTGGGGTGTTTTGTGCAAAATCGGCAAAGTAATTGCGACCGGGTTCAGCACCGTCACAACCCCCAATAAGGAATATATGTTTGATTTTCCCGGCTTTAATCAAATCAATTAATTTGTCTGCAACAGAGAGGATGTAAGTCCAATGAAATCCAATTGTGCTTTCTTTTATTTCGGTGGGTTGTAAAGGACCTATTTCAAGTGCTTTTTTAATAACAGGAGAAAAATCACCATCGTTAAGACGAGGAGCGCCGGGGACGCCTGTGCAATGAAGTGTGAATAAACGGTCGAGGTAGGTGTTATGACTGGCAGGGATAAGAACGCAGTTTGTGGTAACGACTATAGGACCGCCAAATCTTTCAAATTCTTTTCGCTGAAGTTGCCACGCACCACCATAATGACCAGCAAAATGCGGATATTCCCGTAATTTCGGATACATGTGGGCAGGTAACATTTCGCCGTGAGTGTAAACCTTAATTCCTGTGCCTTTTGTTTGCTCTAACAATTGTTTTAAGTCCAATAAATCGTGTCCCGTGATTAGAATACCGGGTCCTTCCTGAATACCTTCTTTGACTTTTACCGGAGAGGGATTCCCGAAAGTTTCTACATGGGCATTATTAAGCAGTTCCATTGTTTTTAGGTTTATCTTTCCGCATTCGAGAACCAGTTCCAAAAGATGTTCCATGTCAAAGTTGACATTGGTCATGGTCGCAAATAAGGCGCGTTCAATAAACTCTTCAATTTCCGGGTCTGTCTTTCCTAAACGGCGGGCATGGTGTTTGTATGCCGCCATTCCTTTCAACCCATAGAGTAAAGTTTTCTGCAGAGATTCCATATCGGCATCTTTTCCGCAGACACCTTTCTGGGTACAACCGGTACCGTTAAAGGTTTGTTCACATTGGTCGCAAAACATGTTTGTCATAATCTTTTCTCCTACATTTGAGGTTAATGTTTTGGAAACAAAAAATATATTATAGATATATTATATCTAAAATATATATAAATGTCAAATCCAATTAATTAAAAAATCGTTGTTAAATACAAAGGATAAAAATTAACACAAAAAAATAGAGACGAATAATTATTTTCCCTCATATATCCCAGGAAGCCGAAACATATTTTTATCTACCTATTATATAAATGAAAAAAATGGAGGTTCCGTATTGTTTGA